>JAAZAW010000305.1 GCA_012514125.1 Phycisphaerae bacterium
AAAATGTCGCGGTCATGGACGAACCTGAAGTTCCCGAACGTGAACTTGAAACACCCGAAGAACGATATGATCAAGCCAAACGGTCCGACATGAAACTTTCCGACCTGCAGAAAATGACCGTCGCGAACCTTCATCATCTGGCCCGTGAACAGGGATTGGCGGAATATACCGGTCTTAAGAAACAGGAACTTATTTTCAAAATCCTGAAAGAGCATATCCAAAAGAACGGATTGATGTATGGCGAAGGCGTTCTGGAGATTTTACCCGACGGTTTTGGGTTTCTCCGCTCGCCCGACTATAACTATCTGCCCGGTCCGGACGATATCTATGTCTCACCGAGTCAGATCCGGCGTTTCGGTCTTCGCACCGGCTGCATCGTCGCAGGACAAATCCGCCCGCCGAAGGAATCGGAAAAATATTTTGCCCTGCTGCGAGTCGAAGCGATCAACTTCGAAGACCCCGAAGTACTGACCGAAAAGGTTGTCTTCGAGGACCTGACACCGTTGCACCCCGAAGGCAGAATCATTCTGGAAACGGAATCGAAAGAAATTCCCATGCGTGTGGTCGATCTGATCACCCCCATCGGCAGGGGCCAGCGTGGTCTGATCGTCGCTCCGCCGAGAACCGGTAAAACCGTGCTTTTGCAAAAAATGGCCAACGCCATCAGCAAAAATCACCCGGAAGTGTACCTGATCATTCTGCTCATCGACGAACGTCCTGAGGAAGTGACGGAAATGGAACGGGCCACCCAAGCGGAAGTCATCAGTTCGACCTTTGACGAACCGGCCTCACGTCACGTTCAGGTGGCGGAAATGGTTATCGAAAAAGCCAAACGCCTGGTCGAATACGGCAAGGACGTCGTCATTCTGCTCGACTCGATCACACGACTGGCTCGAGCGTATAACACCGAAGTACCGCATTCCGGAAAGATTCTGACCGGTGGTGTGGACGCCAACGCCTTGCAGAAACCCAAAAAATTCTTCGGCGCCGCTCGAAATATCGAAGAAGGCGGATCGCTGACGATCATCGCTACCGCGCTGATCGATACAGGCTCGAAGATGGATGAAGTTATTTTCGAAGAGTTCAAGGGCACGGGCAACATGGAATTGCACCTGGATCGCCGGCTGGTCGAACGCCGAATCTGGCCCGCCATCAACATGCCTGCCAGCGGAACCCGCAAAGAGGAACTGCTGCTGGACCCGAAGGAACTGGAACTGGTCTATCGTCTGCGTCGCGTCCTGGCCGATATGAACGTGACCGAAGCGATGGAACTGTTACGATCACGACTCGAAAAAGTCAAATCCAACGTCGAATTCCTGATGTCGATGAAACTCGATTAATCCAAGTTTCACATAACATCATAACCTCAAGGGCGAACATCCTGTTCGCCCTTTTTTATTAGGCACTTTTGATTAATAGTTCGTAGTTTCGGACCCTGAGTCCCTCGAAGGTCCGGGTACAACAGTTTCTCCTCTTGCTCACGAATCAAACATTATCGGGCTATATTTCAGTCTAAATAATTTTTTCTGAAATTCTTCCCTTGCTATACCAATGGCTGATAAAAATCTCAATAAAATATCACCAATTCACTTTTTATATTCTCTATTCTTCGTTTCAAACACCAGACCGACCCAAAACCTTCTACGCAATATTACCCGGTCTAAAGTTCACCTAAAGGAATTCGATGAAAGACCGATGATTAAAGCGGCAAGTGGTAGCAAACACTGGACGGCTACCTAAAAAGGTAAAGGCTATGGTTTTGCAAAATAAACCATGGAAATTTAAAACAAAATAAAATCGTCCAGTCCTGAATCCTATATTATAGGGAGGTCAAGGCCAAATGACTAGAATTAACACGAACGTTACGAGTATGATTTCATCGCGGGTGCTCAACACCCAGCAGAACGCCATGACCAAATCGCTTCAGCGATTGAGTACAGGTCTGCGTATCAACAGCGGTGCGGATGATCCGGCCGGTTTGATCGCATCCGAAGTACTCCGTGGTGAGCAGACGGCACTGAAAGCCGCCATCGCCAACGGTCAGCGAGCGTCCAACGTCATTTCGACCGCGGAAGGCGCGCTGAGCGAAGTATCGAGTCTGTTGTCACAGTTGGAAGAGGCGATCAGTTCCGCCGCCAATACTTCCGGGCAGAGTTCGGACGAAATCGCCGCCAAGCAGTTGCAGGTGGACTCGATTCTATCGACCATCAACCGTATTGCCAACAGTACCGATTTCGAAGGCATCAAGTTGCTCAACGGATCACTGGACTATAAGACCAGTGGCACCGCCGCAACCAGTGCGTTCGACAATGTCACCATCAAAGCCGCCACGCTCGCTGACGGCGCCAAGATGAACGTGACCGTAGAAGTTTACGGTTCGGCCCAACTGGCTTCCATTAATGGAAAAGCATCATCCATGTCTGCCAACAATACACTGCAGATTACCGGTAAATATGGTACGCAGGTATTCAGTTTCGCCGCCGGCACAACCGCAGATCAGGTTGTCGCGGCAGTGAAAGACTCCAGCACTCTGACCGGTGTTTCCGCGTATAAAAACTCCGCGGGCAACGCCGTGTTCACCAGTACGGAATATGGCAGCGACGCCTTTGTCACCGTTGATACCATCAGCGGAACCTATGCCCTTAACACAACCGATACCGGTGTGGATGCCAAGGTCCGAATCAATGGTCAGGACGCCACCGCCAAGGGTCTGACCGCGAGTATCAATACCAATACGTTGTCGATGGACCTGACGATGAAGACTGCTGTAGGTACCGCAACTGGAACCAAGAGCTTCTACGTCACCGGCGGCGGTGCAACGTTCTCGCTGGCAGCCGATGTCATGACCGGGCGAACCAGTATCGGTATCGAATCTGTCACCACAGGCTCGCTGGGCAGTGCGACCGAAGGCAAGATCAGTTCACTGGCTGACGGCCAGGCGAATTCACTCTCCAGCGACAACTTTGGTAAGGCCCAGCGAATCGTCAAATCGGCCATCAAACAGGTGGCTTCGTTGCGGGGACGTCTGGGTGCGTTCCAGAAGTTGACCATCGACAGTACCGTCAACAGTATGAACGTCGCTCTGGAAAACACCGCGGCAGCCGAATCGGCCATCCGCGATGCAGACTTCGCGACAGAAACCGCCAACATGACCCGTTCACAGATTCTGGTCCAGGCGGCAACCACCGTGCTCAAGCAGGCCAACTCAGCCCCGCAAATGGCATTGTCGCTGCTCCAGTAAGCAAAAGCGTGAATCGGGAACCCCCCGATGAACACACAACCCACAGGCGAGGAAACAACTTTCCTCGCCTGTTTCTTTATTCGTTTCGTTCGCCGTCATCCTCGCAAAGACAAAAAACCGGAAGCGGCGAAACCCGCTGCGAAAAATATTAATTGAAAACCGATCTGCCATATCCTGATGAATCATACAAATTTTAAAATTTATTCTCACGCGGGGTTGGCTATAATTATCCTGACGGACCCGGGGATAACCTGGTTGATATCGAATATGACGAATCGAAAATAAAAATGTCTGAATCCATAAACGAACCAAAAAAAAGACGTTGGGCTACTTTCCTTAAACGCCTGATTGTTGGACTGGCGATAATTGTAGCGCTATCGGTGATCGCCGCCAAAACGTTTTTTTTACCGACCTACCTCCAACAACAATTCGAACAGGCTCTGGGCGATTATTGGGACGGCACAGCTCAGATTCGCAAAATCGATCTGAACTTTTCCGGGCCGGTCGTTTTAAACCAAGTCACCCTGCTCGACCATACCCGGCAACGATGGATCTACATCGACAAAATTCGACTTATTTTTTCCAATTGGCCAAGCCTTCATCCCGTCTTGACAACTATCGAAATCGACCAACCCGATATTCAACTTTATCAAGTCGACGGAAAATTCACTCCACCCCTGAAAAAACCGGCTCCCTCCGACTCCGGCAATCTGCTTGCCCCCTACATCGATATTCGCAATATTACCGTTCGGGACTTTTCAATTTCCACCATCAACCAGGATGGTATGAAAAAAGACTGGAACGATATTCAAATTTCTGCTCGACGCCAGGGTGCGGCCTATAACGTCTTTCTGAGTAGAATCACCTATAACACCATCAGCAATCTGATGGTCAGCGGCACGATCGATCCAAATAATCTCGAAACACGTCTGTCGGTGGAACTCTCGCATCAGGCCCAGAGAGAACAAACCGCCCAACTCATCGCCGCGCTCGACATCCCAATCCTCCGTCAGGCCGAAGGAAAATTATTGGCCAGCATCGACATCAGTGGCCGACTCAACGAACCTCAAAAACTCCAGTTCAACGGCGTGATCAATCTCAACGACTGGAACATCTCCGCTTTCCACAGCCTGGAGATCATCAACTTCAATACGGTCATCAAAGCCTCCGGACGACGTTTCGATTTCGAACGCATCATCGCCCAAACAGTGGAAGGTTCACTTCAGGGTTCCTTCTACGCCGATCTGCCCATCAATCGACCCATGGAATTCGGCGGAAAACTTTCCTTGGAAAAAGCCGACCTCGATAAACTGACCGACGCCATTACCGAACTACCGAAAATCACCCAAGGAACCGCCACCGCTCATTACGCATTTTCCGTTTACAATACCGGCATCCAAAGCCTTAACGGCTTTGGAATGTTGTTCCTCGATAACGCACATCTGTGGAACCTGCCCGTCATCCTCCAACTCTTCGATCAATTCAAAATCAACCACCGGGACCCCTTGAGTACCTCCGATTTGATTTCCCTCTTCGCCATGAAAGGCCCAGAGACCATTTTCCAACACGCCATCCTGGCCAATGCCATCTCAGCCATCGAAATGGAACCCGGCGGAAAAGTCAACCTCCAAACCCAAAACATCGATATGTTCGTCATCGGCGTCCCGTTGAAAACACTGCGAAAAGTCATCGCCGCCATCCCCATCATCAAATTGATCATTCCGCTACGAGACAGATTCTCCAGGCTTCACCTGCGAGGATACTGGTACGATCCTCCTGCCGCCCTCATCTTCAAGGAACCCTTCAAAAAAGTAAAACAAAACACGGAAAATGTCTTTGACACCATCTCCAAAACCGGAGGACAGTTCAGCGAACAAACCGTCAAACTCTTCAAAGGAATGTTTGACGAACTTTCACGGAAAAAAACCACCCCAACCCAATAACTCCCCCCAATGTCTTTCAATCCAATCGCTCCATATCGGCGCGAATTTCCGGCAGAAGAAACATCGTGTCAATCTGGGGAATTTTGGCAAGATCGGCAACCAGTCGA
>JAAZAW010000306.1 GCA_012514125.1 Phycisphaerae bacterium
ATACGCTTTTGACTTAGTCGTGTCGTAGTTTCGGACCCTGAGGAAAGTCGAAGGGTCTTTTGTTTGCTTCCACCCTGTCGCTTCGACAGGCTCAGCGACCGAAATTTTGATATTTGTAATGCTACGATACGACTAAATCAAAAGAGTATAACATCCGGTCCATAAAAACGGCTTCATTGTAAACGCAACCAGATCATATCGTCCACAATAAGATATTTCTTTATCTTACTTAAGGAATTTATACAAAAGAAAGGATGGATGGAAAATTTGTCTTCCCCGCTCCACGAGTACACAATCAAGCCCCCAATCTCTAACAACGCATCATTCCACCAATCTTACGGACATTCGGGCTTTTTCCGAAAATAGAACTGTTCTTTAACAATCCGTTTGTATGGAATTTTCTTCTGCGTCAATTGCACGACCACAAAATCGTCATTCGCTCGAAGGACCCTGCCTTCGATTTCCTCTTCCGCATCGTCATGATATCGAATTTTTCCTTTGACCGATTGGAGCGGCAAAAACACCTTGCCGGCATGATAGAAAAACTTGACCCCTCCTTCACAAATATCAATGACTTCGTACTCTTCCCCGTCACCCATGATCAGCAAGGGGCGTTCCGTAATGGGATATTCGATCCGATAATGGCTGCGACGTTGAGGACCGTCATACTTTTCTTCCTGTTTAACTGTATTTTTCCTGATACATTTCATGACACATTCCTTCTTACTCAAAAGTAAAACAGGTTGATATCTCGCTTATTGTTTCTTTAAAAACCTCCTGCAATTTGCATTAAAAGATGAAACCGGAGGACATGATTTAAACTTATTATTTTTAGACTCACGACCCGATAATACTATTTACTAATATAGGAATATTTTAACTATGACTTTACTTTAAATTTAAGATACAAAACCATGAACTCAAAATATCTTTTTTCCGTCATAGACCCCTTAGCCATCGAGCACAATTGTCACCTGCTGCGCGATTGCGCACCAAATAAAAAAATGTGTGTAGCGATAAAAGCCAACGCTTATGGCCACGATGTCCGAATCGTCCTGCCTGTTTTCGAAAAACTCAAAATCGATATGCTCGCCGTCGCTTGTATTGAAGAAGCGGACGAATTACGAAATCTCGGATGGAAACATCCGATATTGCTCCTTGGCTCAGAACTGAGTGTTTACCCGATCCCTCTTCGACGCCAATACGCCCGCTTTCTGATCGACAAAGAAATCCGTGTCACTGCCACAAATCAGGAAGACCTGCAAGTCCTCGCCGACGAAACAAATAAATTACATAAACCAGCCTATCTTCACATCGCCTTCGATTCCGGAATGAGCCGAATGGGACTCAGCGAAAAAGATGCGATCAAATTAATTCAATTTATCAAAATTCACTCCAGCCTCGTCCTCGAAGGCCTCTATACCCACTTCGCCACCGCCGATTGTTCCGACAAAACCTTCGCCTTGACCCAATTCGATCGGTTTATGCGATTGTGCGAAAAACTTAAAAACGCCGGCATCGAAATTCCAATCATTCACTGCGCCAACTCCGGTGCCACTATCGATTTGCCTCAGTCACACCTGAACATGGTTCGTCCCGGCATCTGCGTTTACGGCTATCAGGCCGGCTGTGAAATGAACACCCGCCTCGACCTGCGGCCTTCAATGAAACTCATCAGCTACCTCACCCTGGTTAAAAAAATCCCCGCAGGCAGTTTCGTCGGCTATAGCTGCACCTTCCAGACCCAACGGGAAACCACCATCGGCATCGTCCCCATCGGTTACGCCGACGGCTACTTCCGCGAACTCTCGAATCGCGGTCAAATGATTATTGCCGATTCCTTCGTCCCCGTCATCGGCAGAGTCAGCATGGACCAAACCATTATCGATCTGACCGATCTGACATTAAAGGGACTCACCCCAAAACCCGGTGACGAAGTCATTATCTACGATAATCGTCCCCAAAGTCCCAACAGTGTCGAAAAAACCGCCGAACTTGTCGGCACAATCCCCTACGTCGTCACCACCCTGCTGGGCCGGCGAGTCAAACGAATACCTCAGGGGGTTGCTCTTCCATAATATCTGCATAATCATCCAGAAGATCAAGCACACGATTCAGTTCAAACGCCCGCGCTTGGTGCTCGATGTGTAACGGAAAAAGTTCAGGCACACGAGAATAATTCCGAGCTGCCTGCTCATGGCGTAACGCCTCCTCGCGCAACGTCTTGAGCAGCCGATCAAGCCAGTGCGACGATTTGATCCCCGCCAGGGACATCGGCACCGATGATGACTGTCCCGGAGCCAACGGATGCGATTTTATCCATTCCGCTTTTCGACGGTGATGGTAATTGCGTATTCCCTCAAGTCTCCTCGCTGCTGCCTGTGGCGTATTAAACTGAGGGGGAATTTTCGGATTTCCCCGAAGCGTCGTTTTCACTCTTTCCGTTCGACAGTCCTCTTCTCCTGCTGGCAAAACAACCCGCCGATTCAGCTCCGCCTGAACCATCGCCAATTGCTGACGAGCCAATCGCTTGGATCGTCCCCGTAAAAAATCCGACGTTTTAACCAGGTTTTCCTGCATCTTTCGCAATTGACTTTCCCCAAGCCGCTGCACTCTATCGACAAATTCATCCGCAACCCTCTCCTGTGCATCCAACTCGGACACCACATCCAAATAATCACAATCCAGATTCAGACAGATCAATTCCACTCGGCCATCCGAAAGCTGATCGCGAAACAAACTGCGTTTTCCGCATTTGGGACATACAGGTCCCCCCGCTTCTACCGTTACACCCGCCCCCGTCAATGAGTTCTTTTTTTCTAACAATTTGAACCCTCCTTTATGAAATAAGCCCCCGACTCTTTGAAGGATGGGTTTTCCAAAATCCACCAAACTATCTCATTTAAACAAAAGGTGAATTTAAGAAAATTCATTCTCCTCTTTCAATCGCAGATTTTATATGAATCGAAAGTATATAACTTGTGAATGGTTGCAAATCTTAAGAACTATGTTTGCTACTTTTTGTTTGATAAGTTACTGATGGAATTATTTGATGACATCATTCTAATACATTAGCCTTGACTAGTCAAGGAAAATATGTTAAGAAGAATATCAGAGGCAAAACATCACACAAAAATAAATAATATTTATTTTTATTGTTCAGGTCCTCGCTATGCTGCCGGAATCGGATTGACGTCAATTGACCGGACCGTAAATTTATGGATTCTCTGGAATCGACAACCTGGGGCAAGATGCTCAACAACTACCGTCATAATGCGGGACTGACGAAATCTGCGCTCGCCCGTGCGGTCGGTGTCACCGTCGGATACATCAGCAAACTTGAATCCGGGAAAACTCCCCCACCGGAAAACCAGCGAATGGCGTTGTGCAACGCCCTGGAACTTACCAGCGACCAGGCCCGGAACTTTCATATAAAAGCAGAACTGGAACGAGCCGATCCCATCGCAGTTAAATATATCACCCAATTAACCCAGATTAAATATAAATCGCCAAAGCGCTCCTATTCTGCTTCTGCGAAATCTCTCGATTCTTTCTTACCGCCTGGAGCTAAAAATCTTAGTCTCATCCCCATCATCAATAAAGCCGCCACAGGCTATCCACAGGATTTTACCGATCTTGATTATCCCATAAATGCCGCCGACGACTATATCGCCGTTCCCGACATTTCCGACCCGAAGGCCTTCGGTTTTTATGTATCGGGCGACTCGATGGAACCGGAGTTTCCAGGCGGCACATTACTGATCACCTCACCTAATATCCCTGCCTTTGAAGCGGATCCATGTTTTATCCGTTTTTCCCCTGCCTGTCGGGAAAGGGGATGTTCGTTCAAAAAAGTTTATTTCATGCCGAATAACCAGGTTCGCCTGGTCCCCCTCAACCGCCGTTATGCGGAACAAATCTTCAAGCGAGACGATCTGACGAGCATCTGGCCCGTTGTTCGCGTCTATGGTAAGGTAAATCGAAACGTAGAAAAACCCGCAACCCGAAAATCCCAAAGTCATGGTCGAACGTTCGAGGAATCCTCCGATCGAAGGTCTTCGGCCGCTGGTTGACCGGCAGGTCGATACCCAAAGAACGAGTCAAATTAATCCGCCGCCAAAATGGCTCTGTTGTACTTTTTCGTGCCAGACAATGATTCCTGATAAGATCAATTTCCCTGAGGTAGGTCATCACCGGTGACATAATGGCGGCACCGGATCTTATCAAGTGCCACCAGTATGACACCCATCAAAACTAAAAGCAGGATCACAACGCCGGGCGAATCGAAAAATTCTTATTGGGATAAAACTTTAAATGATGTTGGAAAAATTCGGCCTACTCGGATAAAGTTGATTCGCAAACTGATGTAAACAATGCCCGCCGACCGGATCGGGCGGTTGCGGCATTTTATTGAAAATACAAACAATTCATCGTCCTGGAGGTGTAGCGATTTGAGTCGGCAATGGAAAATTGCGGAAAGTTGGCAAGGAGCCGAGGACCTGGCGATCAAACTCGGTGTAAGCCCAACGATTGCCCAAATTCTCTACAACCGAGGGATCAGCGATTTTGAACAGGCAAGTAACTTTCTCGAACCCAAGCTCACCGCGCTGACCGAACCGGCCCATATGCCCGATCTGACTAAAGCGGCCGAGCGTATCGTCAAAGCCATTGCATCCAACGAACCGATTGTTATTTATGGCGACTATGATGTGGATGGAATTACCGGAACCGCGATTCTCCGGCACATCATCGCCCGCGCAGGCGGCAAGGTCGATGTCTACATTCCTCATCGCATCGAAGAAGGTTACGGTCTTAATACTAAGGCGATTCAAAAACTCACACAACAGGGGATTAAAATTCTCGTGACCGTCGATTGCGGTATTCGCGATCATCAGACTCTGGCTTATGCCCGGGAACTTGGACTCACCGCCATCGTTACCGATCATCACGCGCCGGACACCACTTTTCCCCAGGCCTATGCCGTCATTCATCCCTCGCGATGCGCTGAAGTCGGTCATCCGGTCGAGTTCAATCCCTGCGGCGCAGCTGTCGCATTCAAACTCGCCTGGGCCATCGCACGACAACAATCCCACAGCGAAAAAGTCGATACCAAATTTCGCGATCTGCTCGTCGAGCTGACCGCACTGGTCGCACTGGCCACCATCGCCGACATCGTTCCCATGATGGGTGAAAACCGTATTCTCGTTAAATTCGGGCTTGATCGTCTATCGAACACCAAATTGCCCGGCCTGCAGGCGCTGCTTCGATCGGCCAAACTCGACGGCAGCAAAGTCGACAGTTACCACTGCGGCTTTGTCCTGGGTCCTCGACTCAATGCTGCCGGAAGAATGGGTCACGCTCATGAGGCTCTTGATCTTTTGATGGTGACCGATCCACAACGTGCCGACAAACTTGCCCATGAACTCGATAAACAAAACAAAGCCCGTCAAAAACTCGAAGATCGAATCACCCAGGAAGCGATCGGGCTGGCGGAATGCCAGGGACAGTTGGGCGACAACGTGCCGATTCTGATTCTGGCCAAGGAAAACTGGCACGCGGGCGTTATCGGGATCGTCGCATCCAAACTCGTCGATCGATTCAATAAACCGGTCGTCATGATCGCACTGACCGGTGACAAAGGTCAAGGCTCCGCACGAAGTATCCCGGGTTATGATATCAACCAGGGCCTCAGCGCATGCAGCGATTATCTTATCGGTTACGGCGGTCATGCAATGGCAGCGGGACTCAGACTCGAAGCGGGAAAACTTTTCTCTTTCATGCAGGCGATGCAGAATCATGTGGAAAAAAACTTCACCGGTGAATCGCACAAACCCTTCCTCCAGATCGATTGCGAAATGGATCCCAACGAGCTTGATGCGAATTTCGTCTGGCAGTTGAAGAAACTCGGCCCCTTCGGCCACGGTAATCCGCGACCCACTTTCGTCAGCGGTGAAACTGAATTGATGGGAGAACCCAGGGTCGTTGGCGCGGGTGGAAAACACTTGAGTTTTTCCATCAAATGGTCCGGGCGAATCTTTCGCGCCATCGCCTTCAACCAGGCGGATCAATGTGAGGCGATGCTCGACCATCGCCGATGCAGACTGGCCTTTGAACCCGTCCTTGATGAATACCTCGGATCGGGCCTCGTCCAGCTTCGCGTCAAGGATATCCAGTTCCCATCCTAGGGCAATCGCATGAAGGCCATGTTTAATTTTAATATTTATTAAAATTTACGCGATTTGAGTTTTCTGTGATAAGGTAAACCGCTCGAACACGCCCAAAAACCGACCGCCAAAGACAAAAAATCGATCAAAAATCCTCAAAAGTCGATCG
>JAAZAW010000307.1 GCA_012514125.1 Phycisphaerae bacterium
AATATCATCCTGACGTTGTGGTTGTGATGAACCCGATCTATTGTGACGAAATTCAAAAAGACCTGGATCGAATGGAAATCGAAACACAATTGCTCCCTGTAACAGGAGTCTAAAATGGTCGCCGAAGTTCAGAAAACCTTTCGATGTCCCGGCTGTTTGGGTCGGGACGTATTTGTGTTTTTCGAAAATCATCATGCGCCGGTTTTCTGTAATGTGTTATGGGAAGATCGTCAGGCGGCGATTGCTTCACCCCGTGCGGCCATTCGCCTGGGGTTTTGTCCTCGATGCCAGTTGATTTACAACGTCGATTTTGATGCTTCGCTTTTGGATTATTCGAAGCAGTATGAAAATTCGCTTCACTATTCGAATCATTTTCAAAAATATGCCGAGGACCTCGCCTGCCGACTGGTGAAACGTCATCATCTTTATAACAAAGATGTTATCGAAATCGGCTGCGGACAGGGCGATTTCCTGGCTCTCTTGGCCAGTGCCGGCGAAAACCGCGGAGTGGGATTCGATCCGAGTTTCGACCTGACGCGGGCTTCGACCACAACACAGCGACTGGTGAAAGTTGTCCCCGAGTTTTATTCCGTCGATCATACCGAGTATCCCGCAGATATTATCTGTTGTCGACAGGTTCTTGAACATGTGATATCGCCGTTAAAATTCCTCAAGAGTATACGAAAACTCATCGGCGAACGTTACGAAACGATTGCGTTTTTTGAAGTCCCCAACGCAATGTACACTCTTCGCGATAAGGGAATATGGGACATTATCTACGAACACTGTTCTTACTTTACACCTCAATCACTGACCAATCTCTTTTTTAGAGCAGGTTTCGAGGTTATGGAAGTCGGTGAACAGTACGGCGGTCAATTTATCACCCTTGAAGCCAGGCCCGCTCGCGTCAAACGCAAGACACCGTCAAATATTAAATGGATCACAGGCGAACCTGCCAACCTGATCGACGAATTTCGACGTATCTATCATGAAAAAACTTCTCAATGGAATCTGCTGCTCGCGAATTTGAAAAAACAATACCATCGAATTGCCATTTGGGGAGCCGGTTCCAAAGGTATTACCTTTCTCAACACATTAAACATTTCACACAAAACCGTGCCGTATGTGGTTGATGTTAATCCCTTCAAACATGGCCGATATCTTACCGGTATGGGTCAAAAAATCGTCCCGCCCATCTTTCTTCAACAATACATCCCCCAGGCATTGATCCTGATGAATCCAATCTATCAGGAAGAAATTCGCGAGACAATGCGAAAACTCGATCTCAATGCCGAAATCCTTTTGGCCTGATACGCACTACCGATTTTATATCTCTTCCACGAATCTTCTCACGCTTGTTATCGTCCCTGAACTTGACCTGACAAGCCCGCCATCCGATAAATCGCCTTTTGGCAATTTTGTTGAATCCGCTCGATAGATTGATATCTCGCCATTGCGCGAATCCGCGATTGCGAAGATTTCACCGACCAGATCATCGTTTTTTCTTCCCGCATATCATCGCTTTGCGCCGTAGCCATAATGTATCCCGTCTTCGTGTCGATCAAAACCGCCTGGCAGGTGCTATAGGCTCCGATGGTATTGCCGGGAACGAACAACATTCCTACAAGGGTCCAGTATGCGATCGCTGCGTTGTTATAGCCGCGTCCGGTGTCGTCCTGCTGAATATAAACCAGCAGCATCGGGGCGTGAACAAGAGCTGCGGCGTCGCGAAGCTTTTTCAATGTCGGCAAACCCTCAACCAGCATAG
>JAAZAW010000308.1 GCA_012514125.1 Phycisphaerae bacterium
ATGCGCTTTTTCACGGTATTGGCGGCGTTGGATACGGGGTCGCCGTTTGAGGGGATGGGGGCAAGCAGAGAGGTAACGTTTTCGGCGCTGGCGGAGCCTGCGCTGTTGTTGGGGCTTGGTGCGATTTCTCGGCAGAGTCATGAGCTATCGTTAAGCGGGATGCTGGCGACGGTGACACCTGAGGCGTGGGGGCAGTTCAGTCCGGTGCTGGCGATGGTGGCGGTATCGCTGCTGGTGGTTTTCCTGGCGGAAAACGCGCGTATTCCGGTGGACGACCCAAACACGCACCTGGAGTTGACGATGATTCACGAGGTGATGGTACTGGACCACAGCGGACCTGACTTTGCGTATATCCTTTATGGGGCGTCGCTCAAGTTGTGGATTCTGGGAATGATTTTAATCGGGATTGTCGTGCCGGTTCGCAGCGGCAGCGTGATGATGGACGTGGTATGCGCGACAGTGGGGATATTTATCCTGGCGGTGGTGGTGGGCGTGATCGAATCGTGCATGGCGAGGCTTCGCATGATGCGTGTTCCGCAATTATTGCTGGGTGCGATTGCGTTTTCGTTATTGGCGCTGGTTCTGGTTTCAAGGTGAAAAAATGTATACGTTAATCGATATGGTTATGATTGTGCTGGTGTTGACGAACCTGATTTTGCTGGGGACGAGTCGGCTTCGGACGTGCATCGAGTTGATTGCGATTCAGGGAATTGCGTTGGGGGTACTGCCGTTGCTGGTTCACGGTGAGTCGCTGGGATTTGAGCCGATTGTTTTTTCGGCGATCATTATCACCCTCAAGGGAGTGGTGTTTCCGTGGGTGCTGGTTCGGGCGCTTTCGCAGTTGAACGTTCGCCGAGAGGTCGAGCCGTTTGTGGGTTATGGGGTATCGCTGATTCTGGGGCCTTTGGCGTTGGCGAGTTGTTTGTGGATCGGTTCACGGTTGCCGCTGCCGGGGGAGACGGTTTCGACGATGTCGGTTCCGGTGGGATTGTTTACGATGATGGCGGGATTGTTTTTGATCGTGAGCCGAAAAAAGGCACTGACGCAGGTGATGGGATATCTGGTTCTTGAAAACGGGATTAACGCGATGGGCGTGGCGATAGCGAAAGAGCAGCCTTACCTGGTGGAGTTGGGGATTTTACTGGATGTTTTTGTGGCGGTTTTTGTCATGGGGATTATCATTTTCCACATCAACCGGGAGTTTGACCACATCGACACCGATCAGATGTCGAGCTTGAGGAGTTAAAGAAATGATATTCGCTCTTGTCCTTATACCGGTGATTGCAGCGGCGTTGGCGATGTTGATTCGGTCGGACGTTTTGTGTCGCGGGGTGTTGGTGCTGACGGCGGCGGTGCATGCGGGGCTGACCGGCTGGGCGTGGATCGCGAGGCCTGAACCGGTGATGAAGGGTTGGTTGGCGATTGATGATTTGGGACTACTTTTTCTGAGCATCGTGAGTTTGCTGTTTTTGACGGCGACGATTTACGCGGTGGGATATCTTCGCAATGAACACGGGGGCGAGCAGGAAGATATGGAAGAAGGTTTTCTGTTCAACAACGCGCCGGAGGCGAGGTTTACGGGATGTTTGCTGATGTTTCTGGCGACGATGACACTGGTGAC
This sequence comes from Phycisphaerae bacterium, assembly GCA_012514125.1. GTDB lineage: Bacteria > Planctomycetota > Phycisphaerae > JAAYCJ01 > JAAYCJ01 > JAAZAW01. Next base: position 1,622 of record JAAZAW010000308.1, read on the forward strand.
GGTGAGTCGGCATTTGGGGCTTTTGTGGGTGGCGGTGGAGGCGACGACACTGGCGAGCGCACCGCTGATTTATTTTCATCGGCATCATCGATCGCTTGAGGCGACGTGGAAATATTTGCTGATTTGTTCGGTGGGGATTGCGTTGGCGTTGTTGGGGAATTTTTTCCTGGTGGTGGCGGCGTCGGTTCCTGAGAGTGGGTCGGTGTCGCTGATGTTGTCGGACCTGATAGGGTTGGGGGAGAAGATGCAGACGCCATGGCTTAAGGCGGCGTTTTTATTTTTGCTGGTGGGGTATGGGACGAAGATGGGACTTGCACCGTTGCATACGTGGCTGCCTGATGCGCATAGTGAATCGCCGTCGGTGGTATCGGCCCTGTTGTCGGGAGCGCTTTTGAATTGTGCGTTTCTGGGTATTTTGCGAGGACACCAGATTTGCCGGGCGGCGGGGTTGGAAATGTTCAGCAGGGATTTGTTGATTTTGTTCGGGTTGATTTCGATCGGCTGGGCGGCGGTGTTTATTTTGAACCAGGCGGATTACAAGCGGATGCTGGCGTATTCGAGTGTGGAACACATGGGGATTCTGGCGTTGGGCGTGGGTGTGGGCGGCGGGGCGATTTTTGGCGCGATGCTTCACGCGGTGAATCATTCACTGACAAAGGCGATGTTATTTCTGGTGGCGGGAAATATTCTGGCTGCATATAAGACGAAATCGACGGCGGACGTTCGGGGCGTGGTTCGGGCGTTGCCGATTTCGGGGGTTTTATGGGTGGCGGGTTTTCTGGCGATTACGGGGATGCCGCCATTTGGGATTTTCATGAGTAAATTGACGATAATCAAGGCGATGCTGGACCAGGGACGGGGATGGATGACGGCAGGATTTCTGGGGATGCTGGCGGTGATTTTTGTCGGGATGTCGGCGACGATGTTGAAGATGGCCCAGGGGCGGGCGCCGGAGATGAGACTGGGTGAAATGAAGTCGGAGAAAATCTGGAGCCTTGTGCCGCCGGCGATTTTGAGTGTGTTGATTTTGATTCTGGGATTGTATATTCCGCCGGTTGTGAGCGAGGTGCTCGGCGACGTGGCGAAGGCGTTGGGAGGTGAATGATGGCCAATCCGGTGTCGCTTTGTATTTATAATGGTCAGAGTATTTCGCTACGGGATGTTCCGGAGGTGGTTTTTTCCGATTTTCGGGAGACGGTGATTGGTTCGGGAGGCAGGCTTGTGGCGATGTTCGGTCGGCCCGGAACGGATGACGAGCATGTGAAACTAACGGCGATTCTGGCATTGGAAGGTTCGGGCACGCTGAGGGGGGTTTCGACGCAGGTGGGGAATATGTATGAATCGCTGACAGGTGATTTTCCGCAGGCGCACTGGTTTGAACGCGAAATCGCGGAGCAATGGGGTGTGCGGCCGATTGGTCATCCGTGGTTAAAACCGCTTCGTTTTCATGAGAGTTACCGCTCCGGACATGACGCATGGGGAAGGCAGGTTCGGGATGAGATTTCGCCCGGTGTGACGGATTTTTTTCAGGTGCGGGGTGAAGAGGTTCATGAGGTGGCGGTAGGCCCGATTCACGCGGGGATTATCGAGCCTGGACATTTTCGATTTCAATGTCATGGTGAAAAGGTTTTTCACCTGGAAATTTCACTGGGATATCAGCATCGCGGGATCGAACGAAGTCTGGTCGGCGGGCCGAATAAGCGGACGATATTTATGATGGAATCGGCGGCGGGTGATACGACGATTGGACATGCGCGGGCGTATTGTCAGATTCTGGAATCGCTGGCGCATTGCCGGGTGTCGGCCAGGGCGCAGGCGATTCGCGGAATTGCACTGGAACTGGAACGATTGGCGAACCACATCGGCGATCTGGGGGCGATATCGGGCGATATCGGGTATTTGCCGACGGCGTCTTTTTGCGGCCGCATTCGCGGCGATTTTTTGAATATGACGGCGTTGGTTTGTGGGAGTCGATTCGGCAGAGGTTTGGTTCGTCCGGGTGGGGTTGGGTTTGACTTGGAGCCTGCGCGAATCGATGAATTGCTCGGGCGACTGGAACATGGGTTGAAGGACGCGACGGTGGCGATTGAGCTGTTTTGGGAGAAGCCTTCGGTAATGGCGCGATTGGAGGAGACGGGGCGCATCAGTTTAAAGACGTGCCATCAATTGGGTCTGGTTGGACCGGCGGCAAGGGCGTGCGGGGTGGAGCGAGATACACGATTTGACTATCCGTCGGGGATATATCAATTTTCGCAGATTCCGATTTCGACGTGGCATACGGGTGATGTTTTTGCGAGGGCGTATGTGCGCTGGCTGGAGATTCAGCGGTCGATAGGATTTATCAAATCGCAGTTGGAGTCGCTGCCGGAGGGACCGATTCGCGAGGAGCAATCGTTCGATTCCCTGGAGCCGAGTCGATTGGTGGTGTCGCTGGAAGAGGGATGGCGAGGTGAGATTTGTCATGTGGGAATAACCGACGAGGCAGGGCGAATTGCGCATTATAAAATTATCGACCCATCGTTTCATAATTGGATGGGATTGGCGATGGCGTTGCGGGACCAGCAGATTTCCGATTTTCCACTTTGTAATAAGAGTTTTAATTTGTCGTATTGCGGACATGATTTGTAAGGAAGATGCGGGCTACAGGCTACGGACTGCGGGAAGAAAAGATGTGCGAGTCAGTTCGACGAATCAATGCAGGGAACAAGTATAGAGGCTAGGCGATGCTTAAAGAAATAAAGGCGAGGTTGCAGCAGGGTAGACGGACGGTGGCGTTTCCGAAGGGCGAGCCTGTGTTGCCGGATCGGATGCGCGGACGACCAACGATTGATCGGAG
>JAAZAW010000309.1 GCA_012514125.1 Phycisphaerae bacterium
GGCGATGATTCGACGAAAACGCAGATAACAAAAATTGACAAAACGCAACAGAAAAGCCCAGCACGGTGGATTTTCATTTCTGAAAATCCACCGTTTCATTTATTCGCCGACAACGGTCAATTTTCACCGCCGAACCTTCTGCCGCAAAATCTTTCTCCCGTGACATTCGCCCATATCAACTTCAAACTTCAAACTTCAAACTTCTAACTTTTAACTTTTAACTTCCAACTTCCCCCCTCTACATATAACTATTAATAATGAGGTATCCAAACAGCACCAGCACCTCCGCCAACTCCGAGCACGCAAACATACTATGCTGATCATGCCCTTTCAACCGCCACGCCAGCAGCATCGACGTGGTGTAGACGATCGCGAAGATCACCAGCGCCACCAGCAGCCCCATCGCATGATTCCGCCACGATGAATAATAAATCGATGTGACAAAAAACGTAAAAACCAAGTTTCCCACCAGCGTGCGAATCGTCATCTTCCGCCGCAACGTCCGATCCGCAGGGTCCGCCTGCGAATTCGTCGGACCCGTCGCCAGAGCAATCAAATACGCCGCCTTACCCCAAAGCCCATATAAAATCAAAACCCGATACAACGTCTTGGGAGGATACAAAAAATTAAAATACGCCCGCCACCCCGTCGGACTCCACGGCGTCGGATATGGCATCGCCAGCAGCGATGTAAATTTGATCAGCACTACCAGAAAAACCGCCAGCGTCCCCGGCAGCCCGACCTTCGCGATCTTTCCGCCCGAAGCATCGCCCGCGTCGTGCCCCACCAGCCGATCCACCGTCACCCCAAACCCCAACAACTGCCGAAATCCGAAAATCGCGCTCATCACCAACACCAGCACAATCGGAATCAGCCGCAGACGATTATACTCGCTAAAATAAAGCTCACCAAAAATCTTCCACCCAGCCGCGAACACAATCGACAACCCGATCCCGTAAACCACCCCCCAAATCGTCAAATACCACAGCGAAAGTTTCGACTGCTTTTCTTCCGACACCCCCGAAGGCGATATCCAGAAATTCATCGCAAGCCAAAACCGGCCTATCCACCCCGCGACGCGTCTCATGGCTTGGCCCCACCCCGCGGACCATCCGCAATCGGACGATACCCTTCACAAATCGGCTCAAGCGAAAAAACCGACTGCGTCCGCAGCATCACCCGACGATCGGGAAACGCATGATACGCAAAAACGTCCAGCTCGCTTGCCCGACGCTCATAATCGATAAAACCGAACGGCGCCAAGTGCCCCTCCGCCGCCCAGTGTTCATATTCCATAAAAAGCCCTCGATTGCGGGCAAATTTCTTCATATCGTCATACACGCTCGTAAAAACCGCCTCGGACATATGTTCCGCCTGAGAATTGACCATATAATAAATCCGATTCTCATAGCACACCTGATAGTCCACCGCTCTGCCAAGCTCTAATTCCTCCAAAAGACCCTTCTCCGGCAGCAATTCCCGCTGACACGTCAGTAATTCCGAAATGCTGTGCTCCTGACGATAAAAACTGACCAGATGCCCCGATCCCATAAGCCAAAGCTGAGCCTGATATCCTTCCATCTCGATCCGCTTTTCCAGAAAAATCGTAAAAAGTTCCGGATGCAAGGGCCTCCGATACACAAAAAGTCTCATCTTATCCAAATCCGGTACATCACATTCCATCATTCAAATTTCTTTCTTCAACTTCCAACTTTTTTTCAACCACTTCCCTGCAAATGCTTCAAAATCGTCGCGATGACATTATACATAATATGGCATCCCACCGTGATACCAAATCCCCGCAGAATAAACGCCCCCGCCAGATACCCCCCTGCCATCGTGCGAAATACAAACGTGTTCCACTCGAATTTCTCATCGCCCAGATAATGATACAAACTGAAAATCACCGCCGAACTCAAGACAATCGTAAAAATCGCAGGCCCTTCACTGATTTTAAATACATCGATCAGCAAAATATTGAGCAGAATAATCAGAATCAGCCGAAACAAAAGCTCCTCATAAAGCCCCGCGCTGACGCTCAGCAGCAACTCGCTAAGCCACACCGGGCTAGCCCTCCCATCGACCGCCGCCATAATCACCTGCTTGTTCGCTACATGACTCAAAACCAGCAACGGAATCGCCAACAGAAAACTCTCGATCCACATCCCCCCGATCGTCTGCCCGCTGAACTTCCAGTTATCACCGCTCGCCACCTGCCACGCCAGCAAAATCAACACGATCGCCAAACCCGGCAAATAATATCCCGACGCGCCGAAAAGCGCCAAAAAACGCTCGAACATTTCAACCGCAATCACCTTGCCCGTCTCTGGCTCCGAGGCGCTGTACGAAATATAAAATATCCCTAGCTCGTACAATAAAATAAACGGCAACAGAAACATCAGACACGTTACAGGCCGATGAACATCATCCATATACCCCGGAATTCCAACCATCGGACCCGTCCCGGCGTATCGTTTGCCCTTACTCGTTTTTTTCGACTTTAATTTCCCCATAATTAACGCTACATTATCAAGTCCAGGCTTGTTTAACAAGACATCAGGAAAATTAAAATGAAAACGACAACTCAAAAACTCATGGAACTCTATAACGCCATGCACCGCTTCTTCGGACCCCAAGCCTGGTGGCCCGGCGACGGCCCACTCGAAGTCATGATCGGCGCCGTGCTGACACAAAACACCAACTGGAAAAATGTCGAACGCGCCATCGACAACCTGCGAAAAAAAAACCTCATCGATATCGAAAAACTGGTCCAACTCGATACGAACGAACTCGCCGAACTCATCAGACCCGCAGGCTATTTTTCCGTCAAAGCCAAACGCCTCAAAAATCTCATCCACTTCATCCACGAAAACTACGGCGGCGACCTTCAACGTTTCTTCGAATTGTCGGTCACTCAGCTTCGAGAAGAATTACTTAGCGTCAACGGCATAGGCTACGAAACAGCCGACGACATCATCTTATACGCGGCATGCAAACCCGCCTTCGTAGTGGACACCTACACCTACCGAATCATGCTCCGGCATCTGCTCATCAGTCAGGACGACGACTACATGGCCATCAAGGCACTGTTCGAAGATAACCTGCCGGCGGACGTCGAATTATTTAATGAATATCACGCCCTGCTGGTGGCTGTTGGGAAAAATTATTGCAAGAAAACCAATCCGTTGTGCGAAAAATGCCCATTAAACCCCTACGAACACGACCCCAATCTACCGGAATATCTATAAAAAAAGCCTCAGTCGTTATAACTGAAGCTTTTTATAGATAAATTTAATAAATTACGCTAAAAATTACACCTTTACGTAATTTCCAGCAGAAAGTTACACATTCATGTAATTTTCAACTTCCAAAACCCGTTTTATTCATAATATTTACGAACTGACAGCTTCCAGCGGTACAACGCTGACCTTTCGTCCCGTAAACTGCACCACGCCCTCGACCAGCGAAAATAAGGTGTCATCGCGTCCTCGTTGAACATTCAAGCCGGCCTGGAACGGAGTGCCGCACTGCCGAACGATGATAGACCCTGCTTTAGCAAGCTGACCGCCGTAAACTTTAACGCCGCGATATTGCGGATTGCTGTCGCGACCATTCTTAGTCGAACCTTGTCCTTTTTTATGTGCCATGACGAAAAACTCCTCAATATTTACTCTTAATTTGAATAGGGCATTTTATACAAATCGACGAGCGGTGTCAACCAGGGTTTGACAGGAAATAAAGATTTTGAAAAAAATTGAACCTTTTTCATAGTCACCTCTCTCCTCCCCGTAGCACCATCATCCGAAAAACTCAAAATATCTCCTAAAAATTTGCATTCCACAAAAAAATATGTTATACTTATAATGAGGAAGTATATAAATCTTCCCCCAGCCGCCCCATTCCGGCTGATCCTTCAAAACACAAGACTTTTCCGCCCCTCTTTCCCGAAAGCCATCTCATGCCCCCTGACAAAAAACGTGATGACAATCCGATTTCATCCACCATCTTTCCCCATTTTCCCCTCGGCCACAGGCCGATCTTCCCAAAGCCAAAAGCCCAGAGCCTGTTTTCCCCCTCCATTTTGTACAAAATGTATTTCCCCCTGGCACCCCAAAAAACCACGATTTTTTCCTCCGCAAACATCCGGATTTTGTACAAAATGTACAATCACCTCACCCGCCAAAGGAGAAAATATCGGATCAAAAATCGTCGATTCGGATTTCTTGGGCCTTGCCGGAAAATGATGAAAAAACCAAACGCCAGTGTTTGTAACCGACATAATTTGTGAGGGAAAGGGGTTTGGTTGTGGCGATGAGGGGATGGGTGTGATATAATAATAAGATTAAGTTTTTTCCAGGAAGTGAAGCAACGAACAGAGGTCTAAACAGATATGGCTGAAGAGATTATTGAGCAACAAAATATCCAAGATCGACTCCTCGACGAGGAGATGCGGGAGTCTTATCTTACCTATGCGATGAGCGTCATCATGTCGCGGGCGCTGCCCGATGTCCGAGACGGACTCAAGCCCTCACAGCGTCGAATTCTGGTGGCGATGCGGGATTTAAACCTTGGCCCGAGGACCAAATCGACCAAGTGCGCAGGTATCGTCGGTGAGACGATGAAAAAGTACCACCCGCACGGCGACCAGGCGATTTATCCGACATTGGTGCGTATGGCCCAGTCTTTTAATATTCGATATACCCTGATCGACGGCCAGGGAAACTTTGGTAGTATCGACGGCGATCCGGCGGCGGCGATGCGATATACAGAGGCAAGGCTGACGGCGGCGTCGGTGGAAATGATGGAAGATATCCAGTATCAAACCGTCGATTTTCAACCTAACTACGATGAAACGATCCAGGAGCCTAAAGTTCTGCCGGGGAAATTTCCGAATTTGCTGGTGAACGGCTCGACGGGTATCGCGGTGGGAATGGCGACGAATATTCCACCTCATAATCTGAATGAGATTTGCGACGGATTGATCAAATTGATCGATCATCCGGAAGCGACGATCGAAGAGCTTTGCGAAATTATTCGCGGACCCGATTTCCCGACGGGCGGGATTATCTGCGGACGGGCAAGTATTCTGCAGGGATACAAGACGGGTCGCGGCAGTGTGATTGTTCGGGGCAAGCTTCATACGGAAGAGCAGAAGAACGGCAAGACGCTGATCGTGGTGGATGAGATTCCGTACCAGATTTTGAAGACAACGATCGTGGAGCGAATCGCCGATTGCGTCAAGCAGGGAACAATCGCCGATATCGCGGATGTTCGGGACGAATCGGACCGCAAAGGGATGCGGCTGGTGGTGGAACTCAAGCGAGACGGCAATGTCGATCTGGTGATTAACCAGTTGTATAAATACACACCGTTGCAGGACACGATTCCGATTATCAACATCGCGCTGGTGAACCAGCAGCCTCGAACGTTGAGTTTGCGTGAGATGTTGATGGCGTATTTGACGCACCGGAAGGAAGTGATTCGCAGGCGGACGCAGTTTTTGCTCAAACGAGCACGCCAGCGTTCGCATATCGTCGAAGGGTTGTTGCTGGCGGTAGCGGATATCGATGAAATCATCAAATTGATTCGCAACAGTCCGGACCCGGCGACGGCGAAGCAGCGATTGATGGCCAAGTCGCTTCGGCTCACGGAGTCGGAGACGCTCAGGAAATTGCTGCCGGAGAAATTTGTCGATCGGATGACAAGTTCGGATCAGTTTTTGACCGAACCGCAGGCGGATGCGATTCTGGCGATGCAATTGCAGCGGTTGACGGGTCTGGAACTTGAGAAACTGGCCGATGAGTTCAAAAAGCTTGGCGACCAGATCGAAGGTTTCGAGGCGATTTTGAACGACGAAAAATTGGTAATGGACATTATCCGCGAAGATTTGTATGAGATGAAGGACAAGTACGGCGACAAACGTCGGACGGAAATCAGCGACGAAGAAATTCGATCGTTCAATATGGAAGATTTGATCGCGGAAGAAGAAGTGGCGGTGACAATCAGCCATGAAGGATATATCAAGCGGGTTTCGTTGACGGTTTACCGGACACAAGGCCGCGGCGGTCGAGGCGTTCGGGCGACGGACAATAAGGAAGGCGACTGGCTGGAACATTTGTTTATTGCCAGCACGCATGATTATCTGCTCTTTTTCACGACTCGCGGACGAGTGTTATGGCTGAGGGTTTTTGACATTCCGTCGATGTCGCGGACGAGCAAGGGACGGGCGATTGTGAATCTGCTCGAGCTTTCGCGCGAAGAAAAGATTACGTCGGTGTTGTCGGTCCGGGAATTTACATCGGATCAGTATATTATTATGTGCACAAAAGCGGGCGTGATCAAGAAGACGTCGCTCGACGCATTTTCGCATCCGCGCTCGGCAGGGATCATCGCGATTTCGCTGGATGAATCCGACACGCTGATCAACGTGGAACTGACCCACGGAACGAACGATATTATTCTGGCGACCCAGGACGGTATGGCGATTCGGTTCTCGGAAGAAGATGTTCGACCGATGGGCAGGACGGCGAGAGGCGTCAAGGGGATCACGCTGCGTTCAGGCGACGAAGTGGTCGATATGGCGGTGGTCGATCCGCAAGGCGATGTGCTGACGGTTTGCGAAAACGGTTACGGCAAGCGCACGCCGATCGAAGATTACCGCAAGCAGACACGCGGCGGAATTGGAATTATCAATATCAAAGCGAGCGACCGGAACGGCAGGGTGGTCGGTGCCAAGAGCGTCAACGACAAGGACCAGTTGATGCTGATTACCAGGAACGGAATTGTGATTCGATTCTCACTCAAAGACATTCGGCCTATCGGACGTAATACGCAAGGGGTTCGGATGATCAAGGTTGAGGATGGCGATTCCCTCATGGCGATTGCCAAGGTCGTGCCGGAAGAAGAGGAAGAAGTTAAAAGTTAGAAGTTGGCGAGGTGACCTTGCGAGTTGCTGTGCAAGTATGAGAAATCGATAAATGCGGAGGCAATCTCTTGCCTCCGCGTTCTTGTGATTAATGGATCAATGCCGAGAGGGTGTTGGCGGAATCCACGATGATGGTTACGTCCAGGCCGCTTGAGATCGACAAGAACAAGGCGGTGATCAATGCGGTTCCGACATCGGTGGCTCCGGCTTGGAGACCATCGATGATGGTTGTCTTGACGATTTCATCACAGCCTGAAATTGTTCCGCAGACGGCTGAAAGTGCGAGCAGAAAACGTGTTTTCATTCTCTTTCTTCTCCTGGCAAAAATTTATATTTATTTATTTCCAAATATCGTCTTGCAGAATGAATTCCCTCCGGTGTGGGAGAGAATCTTTGGTTTATTATATCGTGAAGAGACAAAACAGCCAAGCGATGATAATAGCGATTGTCTGAGAAAAGCAACTGGTAGATCAAAAGAATTCCGGCGCGGCTGCCGAGCTTTCCGAGTGTTCTGGCCGCGATGATTCGCACCGAGATTTCCGGATCGTTTCTCATGATGTGCGTGATTTTTCCCTTCGCCTTGTGAATTCTCAGGACGCCTAACGCCCCAAGGGCGGTGAGACGAACTCTGGGATTATGATCGTCACAAAGATCGAGCAATTCCATTACGGCACGATCGGAACCAATTTCCATCATACATTCCGCGGCACGGACACGAATGGTGGCATCGCCCTGACGGGAAAGAGATACCAGGAGTTGAAGGGCTTTTTCCCTGTGCGTTTTAGACAGCGCAAGGGCGGCTTCACAAGCAGCAAGCTGACTTACTTGCGGATCGGTAAATTCCCTTGTCGGCGATAGATTGTTTTGTTCCATTATTAAATCCAATAAAAAAGTGTTTTATAATTATAAGTTTATCGGCTAAAAAATGCGGCGGATGAAGTAAAAAATCATAAATTTTCAGAATTGATTCCGGGGGTATTATCGGACAGTTTTTTTCAGACGGCGGAAGGTTCGGCAAAACTGGGACAAAAAAGATCGACTCTATTCATCTATAACAAAGTAAAAATCAGAATTTTTTAAAAGTTGTGAATGATGAGCGTACGTATAAATAATTCCGCCTCGATAACAAACCGATATGCCTAGTACCGCCTTTGGTTGATAAGGTGCGAAAATGGAAGTTGGAGAAAGTTGGACGACGGTTCCTTCGATTTTCTTCAGAGGCTGAATTTTCGTTCCTTCATTGTAAAACGCGGTACTTGGACAGTTAACGATGTGGACAGGATAGAAACGGCAGGGAGAAATAAGCGCGATGTCACAATTGCTGGAAATATTAGGAAAAGGATTGGTTGGGAGCTTGTGGTCGATTCTTGGCCGAAGACTTCAGGCGTATCGATCCGACAGCCGATTGATGGCGATTCAGTTGGGTGAAAGGCCTGACGATGTGGAACTTCGAATTCGGGCGGCGGTAAGTTATTATTACGACGATTTGCTGGAAAAGGCGATGGAACAGGGGCGTTTTGCGATTCGCCTGAACCCGGACAGGATAGAAAGTTATTTGATTCTGGCGTGTGCATTGGAGAAATCGGGACGTCGCGGGGAGGCTGCGGATCAATTGGAAAAATTGCGGATCGAAGAGCGGACCCTTGCGGGCGACGTTCGATTTGCGTTGGGTTTTTTGTATGAGACCAACAAGGAATATGCGGAGGCGACAAGGTGCTATGGTCAGGCGTTGAAAAATATTCCGAGTTTGATCAATGCCCATCAACGTCTGGCAGCGATGGCGATGTGTGATAAAAAGATTGAAACCGCGATCGAGCACTACAAGGAGATTTGCCGAATCGAGCCGGAAGATGTCGGGTATCGGATACTTTTGGCGGGATTGTATTTAAATCATCATCAGGCGCGCAAGGCGGTAGCGGAATACCAGCTTGCGATGACCATCGAGCCGGATAACTGGGAAACCGAAAACGAAATGGTTCGCGCGTATGTGAAAGCGGGTCAGTATTCGTCGGCGATCGAGCTTCTGGAGCGACAGTTGGAAAACGAGGGAGAATTTCCGGATTTGTATCTCCAGTTGGCGGAGCTTTATGCGAAGATCGGCGACGATGTTCAGGCCCAGAAACACTTCCGCGGCGCGTTGGAGGTTCATCCCGGTTATCTGGAAGCGATGGTGAAATTCGGGACGTATCATTTGAAAAAAACGCGCTATTCTCAGGCGGCGCAATGGTTCAGTCGGGCGATTGACGCGAATGATCGTTTACTGAACGCGTATGTGGGATTGGCGGTGGCGCAGACGCATATAAAACAGCCTGAAAAATCGCGTGAGACGGTCGAGTTGGCGTTGGCGATCGAGCCTAATACGACGATGCTTTTTGCGGAAGTGGCGAGGCTTGAACTTAAAGCTTCCGGAGCGATCGAAGCGAAGGATTATCTGACCGTCGGAGGGAAACATCAGGAATTGGCAAAAGAACTTCTGGCGATTCAGATCGATCGATTTTCGTCGGCGATTGAGAATCAGCCGGATCGCGCGGACCTTCATTATCAATATGGATTGCTCTTGAAATCGCAGGGGCAGACGGCAGCGGCGGCCCGGGAATTTGGTTTGGCTTTGGAGATTAATCCGCAATTTGCCAAGGCGTTGGTGAAGCTTGGATTGGCGAGTTACGAACTTGGACAGATCGAAGAGGCGATGGACTATCTGGAGCGATCGGTGATACTTTCATCGGATGAACTCGATGTTCATTATCAGTTGGGATTGATATACGCGGATCAGACCCGGTATCGATTGGCGATTGAAGAGTTTGAAGAAGCTCAGCGAAAGAGCGGCCAGAGGGTCGATGCGTTGGCGGCGATGAACCAGGCGCTGGAAGATATCGGGATGCGAGATCAGACCCGGGCGTCGTGGCAATCGATTATCGAGATTGCTCCGGAGAGCGAACAGGCGAAACTGGCCAAGGCGGGGTTGAGCTGAAAAATACGGCCGGTGTACTTGTGTTGTTTTATTTTGATGGATTGGGGATCAGGACGTAGACTTTGCTGAGCGACAGTTTTTTGAACATCGGCTCAATGGTCAGATCGACGAGTTGACGAAGCTCGGTGCTGATGTCCACTTTCGAGACATTGCCTAAAACGACCGGAGCGGGCAAATTCAGTTTTTCGGGTTCGGCGGGGATAACAAAGTCGCCGATTTCAACCCCCTTGTCGGCGGAGACATGTCTTGCGATCATCAGCTCGCCTTTGGGCGTTCCTTCCAGGATGACACGCGCGATAATTTTGCTTCGGCCTGAGATGTAGCGAACGATATACGCGGAGAAAAGAACTTTTGGAGCGCTGATGAGCTGGACCCGCGCGGTATACGGGCCTGGGGCGTAAGCGATCGTGCCGACGAGTGTGCCGGCGGCGATGGCTAGTTTTGGATCGAGATTTTCATCGCGCAAGACGTCCAGGGGGATGGTGGCTAAAACAGGAAGCCCTTCCCTGACGCCGGCGAAGGAGCCGCGATCGATTTCGAAGGACGACAGACCCAAGCTGTCGAAACCGACGACTCTCGCGGGGGCGACTCTAGAGGGAAGGAGCGCCGATTCGGGTCCCAGGGCTTTTCGGATGCCGGTGAGACTTTGATTTTCTGCTTCAAGTTCCTGCAAGCGCAGACTCAGGGCGATGAACATGCGTTGGATGTGTTCGTCGGTGACGGCGTCGGAAGCTTGTGCGGGATCGTCTTTGCCTGTGACTTTCTGAGCAGCCAGGAGGGTCATCGAGCCTGCGGGCGCAAGCCAAGCCTGAAGGATTTTTTCGACCGGGCCGGTCCATCGCAATGGGGCGAAAATCAGGATGGCGGAAAGGATCATCAGGACGATAAAAATATTTTTGGATTTGAGTTTTTTGTAAAGGCGATTGTATCGGCGGGAAGGAGCGGGGTTGTATTGCATTGGTCGTAGTATTGGACTCATTAGAAAGCGTTATCCTCAACTTTGGCCTCGACCTGGCCGGGCCTGAGTATGATTTCCAGAAAACAAGTGAACACGATGAAAGATATTTTAATAACTTTCTTCGTCAGATTCCAGAGTAAGCTTCCATTCGTTGAGGTGTTCGAGATAGATGGCGGTACCTCGGGCGACGCAGGTGAGGGGATCATCGACGAGACGAACATTCAGACCTGTGGCGGCGGCCATGATTTCGGTAATGCCGCGAAGCAGCGCGCCGCCCCCTGCCATGGCGATACCGTTTTCGACAAGATCGGCGGCGAGTTCCGGTTCGGCGTGTTCAAGGGTTCGTGTAACGGCATCGATGATCTGGCCGATGGGTTCTTTGAGGGCCTCTCGGATTTCATCGCTGGTGACGATGGTTTTTCGGGGCAGGCCCGAGATCATATCGCGGCCACGAACTTCCATTGATTTTTCTTCGGGTAAAGGAGCGGCGGAACCGATTTCGATTTTGATGCGTTCGGCGGTCTGATCACCGACGAGCAGGTTGTAGGTTCGCTTCATGTAGTTGACGATGGTTTCATCCATATCGTCGCCTGCGACCCGAATGGATTCGGCGACGGAGATATCGCCGAGGGACATAATGGCGACTTCGGTCGTACCGCCGCCGATATCGACGATCATGCTGGCGGTGGGTTCGGCAATGGGAAGTCCCCCGCCGATACCGGCCGCCATGGGCTCCTGAAGGAGATAGACTTTTCTGGCACCGGCGCGTTCGGCGGAATTAAGGACCGCCCGTTTTTCGACGGCGGTGATTCCGGAAGGAATTGAAATGACCACGCGCGGCCGGATAATGGTGCGTCGGCCATGGACTTTCCGGATGAAATAAGCGAGCATGGCTTCGGTGATATCGAAATCGGCAATGACACCATCTTTGAGGGGGCGAATGGCGGAGATGGAACCTGGGGTTTTGCCGAGCATTTCTTTGGCGATGAGACCGACGGCGTTGCCGTTTTGGAGGACCTGGTTGGTTCCTTTACGGACGGCGACAACGGAAGGTTCGTTCAGAACGATACCCTGCCCTCGCACGCACACTAAGGTATTGCACGTACCAAGGTCAATGCCCATATCTATCGAAAACAGGCCGAAAAGAGAATCGAATAGCACGAACAAGCCTCCCGGAACTGAAATTCCCGTATCATGTCCGCGTCCATGGTTCCCCCAAAAGGGAAAACATCAGTTAGATGCCCGCAGAACCACGAAACAGGTTTTCAAAACCGTAATAAGAACCAAATTTAACTGCCAGGATAATTGTCGCAACAAGGACAAAAAATGTGGCAACAATCAGCATTAACGTATAAATATCGTTTCCAGCCGGATCGACACCGGGACGTTGCATTGCGGCCATTGACACACACTCCTGCGGGATAATACCCCGTGTTAACTAAAATTTATCGGTAACCTTGTCGCCTTTGTGGATATCGCCCTGCCGTTGGGTGAATTCCCCGGCGGACTGTTCAGGCAGAACTTTGGTGATTTTCAATTTACCCAGATATTGCGCACCGCGATAGACGATAAATTCCATACCGTCTTTGACGCCCTGAGCCGAGCCGATGGAGAGGCCGGCGAGGTTATCGCGAATATCGGTGATTTCACCGATAATCGGTGAATCGGAAGTCCCTGAGACCGAGGCGGGACCTGTGCCCGGAGTCTGAGACGGGGCGTTGCCGGCGGCGGTGTCCTGAACTTTGGAGCGGAGTTTTTCGACCCGATCGCTCAAGGAGAAATTCTGTTCCTTCAGGAGGCGAATCTGCTGTTCGTAGAGCTGGGCCTGAAGTTCGAGTTTTTGATTGGTTTCAGCGAGCTTGAGGTTGTCGGTCCGCAAAGCGGTGTTGTCGTTGCGAACGTTCTGAAGCTGAGTCTGAAGTTCTTTGCGTTCGGCATCCCCGGCATTGATCATGCTGGTGAGTTGGGTGACCTGTCCGGTAAGCGAGGCGGTTTTTTGCTGTTCGGCGAGAAGCTGGTTATTAATAGCCGCCATCTGACCGGCATTTTTCTCGGTTTGGGTGCGAAGATCGCTCAATTCTTTCTGGAGATTGGAAATCTGGCTTTGATAGTTTTCCAGGGTTACCTTGTTCAGGCTCTCCCCGGAGGAGCGAATTGCCTGTTCCTGGAGTGCCCAGGCCCGGTTATCTTGTGCCTCTTTATAATAGTTTTTGGTTTGCGAAGCAAACGCAATGACCAACATCGAAAAGGCGACGGCACAAAACGCCAGGACTACGATGAACACCTTCGTGAGCGTAGTCAAGGGAGGCTCCTTTCTTCATAACTCGACAAAAGTATGAAACGAAAAAAAGTTCAACACTGTCAATAAATCTATCCTCGGCCGGTTCCGGCGGTATTTTAAAACCGTAAGTCGTGAACAGGCAAGACTTACCGAATTTTACGAGACTTTTGCGTTAATGCAAGAAAAAATTATATTACTATCGGTCAGTTCCTCAAAATTGTTGACCGGGGTGCTATTTTTTTTGGGTGTCGTCGATCTGCAATCCGGCGAGCGCGGAAGCGACGTCATCGGAAAAGTCAAATATTTTGTCCAAACCGGTAACGAGAAATACTCCCCAGACATGGGTGGAAATTCCGCAGAGTTTGAGACGGCGATCGTTCGTGATCATCACGTGTTTTCGCAGTTTCAGCAGTTTTGCAATATTTGAAGAATTTAAGAACGTCACTTCACCGAAATTGAGAACGACATCGACATCGGTGCGTGTCTGGACGAGATCGAGGATCGCATTGATGTCTTCGGTGAATTGCGGATCATCCTGTAAATCCGCAAGTGTAATTTTTTCGGACCATTGTTGAATCGCCATTCTTTGCTCCACTTATGCCTTATTTCGACTTCCCCGCAGGGATGAATGGTTAAGAAAGTTCCTGACTTTCCGTTTTAATTAAACGACCGATCATTTTAGCGAAATTCGCCGAGATTATCCATCGGATTTTATCAAAATCAGACGGAGACTTTCATGTCCCGGGCGCCGTTGACGCTTTTACACTCTAAAGTTCCAGTAAACGTCGAAGTTCCTTGATCGGTTTCAAAGCCGGATCGTCCGGAGCATCCGCGGCAGGTGCGATTTGGCTTAGAATTTCCCTGGCTTTGGCCTGGTACTCGACGGAACCTTCCGGATTAAGCTTTGTTGCCTGGTACAACGCAAGGGTGTAATGCGTTCCAACGACGGATTTAAGATTGCTTCGGGCGGCATTGCGATACAAGGTCTCATATTGACTGATCATATTGTCGATCGATGAAACACGCTCTTGGTTAAGCGTTTCGAGATCGTCCTGTGACGTTTGAGCCAGAGTTTCGAGCGTTTCGGGCAATTCGGCGAATTGAGCGCTTCGTTTAAGAATCGGGACAACCGTATCAAGGTAGTTTCGTTGCATCAATTTTAATCGAGCCGTCATCAAGAGAGCGGCGGCGCGAGTTTCACCGATACTCAATTGCAGCGATTCAATGGATTTGGCTTCTTTGAGAAAAGGATCTTCGCCGTCGGTAACCTGACTGGCGGCTTCGTTGACGGCGGCGATATATTGTTTAAGATCGCTCTCGGCCTGCTGAGCATAGCGGCTTGCGGCGGACATGTCCGATCCGGCTTTGGCAAACAACGTATTGCGGGCCGAAGCGGTTTCTTCCATCTGCTGGAGATCGTTTTTCAGAACGGTGTTCAAGCGATCAAGCTCTTTGGTAAGCTGTTGCCCCTTCTGGCTGGTGATGTCCACCTGCTGTTGAAGGTTTTTGAGATACATTTCCTGTGAATCGACGGCCTGGGCGATTTTTTCCTTGCGGGTTTCGAGGAAATTTTTTTCGAAGTTGAGTTGCCTGAGGCCGGTGATATTTTCGAGTTTACGATCTCCGATCATGACCTGTTGATCTTCAGGCAGAGTCATCGGTCCGACCGTCAGGGATTCGAGCTTCATGAGAACTTCAAACCGCTGGGTTTCAAGGTCGGCAATTTGCTTTTGGAGGTCCAGGGCCTCCTGAGCGGGAACATTGGGCTGTCTGGCGGAAAGTTCGCCAATCCGGGCAATCAGATCGTCACGTTGTTTGCCCAGATCATTAACTTTTATTTCCAAATCATTAATGACTTTTTCCAGAGCCACAAGCTGAGAATCGGTCAAGGCGGCGACTTTCTGTAAATCGGCGATGACCGCCTGGGACTGGGCAATAGCTTCGTCGAAATTTTCGGGTTTGATAAGTCCCTGCCGGCTCTTAAGATGCTCGATTTCAAGGCTGGTAAGCAGGACTTTGTTTTTTATATCCTGCGTTCGCGATTCATCTATTTTGAGCCGGTCCATCACCACCTGGCCGCGATAGGACAACATCACGCTGGTGAGCCATTTGGTAAAAGCGGCCATTTTGGCGTCGATTTTTTTTTCGACGGGTTTATCGGCAAATTTTTTCAGGTTTTCGAGGACCAGATCGTAATCCCGGACCTGTCGATCGCTTTCTTCGTGGATGGCCTGTAGAGCCTTTCGCGTCTGGGCGTCGTCGAATTTGGGTTCAACGAAGCCTGAAAAGGTCACCGCATGGGAATTTCCGTAGATTTCCAGTTGAGCGATAGCCTGATCGATGGCCTGCTCGGCGGTATCGGTGTTTTTGGAAGATTCCTGTCCGCAGCCACCGAGCAGCAAGGTGACGAACGACAAAAGAAAAGCGATTACGAAAGGTTGATCTTTGTGTCTTAAATCGACCACAACCAGGTCTCCATAATTATAATGAAATCGTCAAAAATCCATTCAAGCGGTCAAGGTATCGCTAGTGCGACAGTCCAAAACGATATGGAAGATTTTGACATGATTCAACTCCAAAGTCAACTAATTCATTCACTTATAGGAGATTTTATGTGCGTGGAACAGCGGGGATTTTAAAATGATTTCTTTTTTTATCGACTCTTGACCGAACCGGATCGCCTACGTATGATATTCGTAGCTCTAAACGCCCCCATCGTCTAGAGGCCTAGGATATCAGGTTCTCATCCTGGAGACAGGGGTTCGAATCCCCTTGGGGGTAATTTAAAAAACCTCGTTTCTAACCCAGAAATGAGGTTTTTTTGTTTTTCATGTCCATAATGCGTGTACATATCCATATTTCAATGCTATACTTACCTGTGTAAGATTTACTTTATAGAAAGAGTACACAGATGAATGCTAGATACAAAAAAAGCA
>JAAZAW010000310.1 GCA_012514125.1 Phycisphaerae bacterium
AGCGTCGTGTTTCGCGTATTTCAACTTCATTCCCGTAGGACGCGGCAAGGGCATGGTGCATCAGGACATCACACCGCAGCAACGGGAAAAACTGCTCGTCAAACTTAACGGCTATATCCAGAAGGGCCAGATCGGCATCATCAGTACCTGTCCGCAATTTGGACGGGTGTGTCTGGGCAATTCACCGGTTTATGCCGGCAGAGTGGCCGCTTCGCATTGCGGGTCGGGCAGTGGTGTCAAGGCCCGTGTGATCGCCAAATATCTCGGCGGCTGCGGAGCCGGCCGAACGTATGTTTGCATTCAACCCAATGGCAATGTTACCCCCTGTGTCTATATGCCTGACAGGGTCATGGGAAATTTGCGAAATCACACCCTCCAGCAAATCGTCGATTCAAGTCCGCTTTGGAACTTGCTCAACGATCGAGACGATCGTTGGGGCCATTGCAAGGAATGCACCTTCCGTTATTATTGCGGCGGCTGTCGTGCCCGTGCCGATGCCTATTACGATGACCCTGCCGGACCCGACCCGGGTTGCATCTTCAATATCGACCATTGGGATAAACTGGTAGCCGAAACATCTACAGTTCCCGCTGATAACTCTTGATGTATTTTTGGGCGACAAAGAACTCCATCGCCTGATCGAGATTTGAAAAGACCCGTGTTGCCGTCTCCGTGATAAACGGACTTGGCTCGATCTGGGCCGTCCAGATCACATACGCCTCTCTGGCGCTCTCATGAGCGTGCTGAAGTTCGCGTTCGACACCACTCGATAATATCGGTTTGCCGTTTTCGTCGCACGGGATATAACTGATGATCATATCCGACTGCTCGATGAACTTGAAATCCCGGGCATAAATCTGGCCGTGAATATCGCCCGCACAGGTCAGAATTTGATCGACATCGAATTGAATTTCTTCCCCAAGCACCGATACCGTGACGAACCGATGTCCCTGTTCCGCCGCCTTGACGGCCAGATTGTGCAATTCCTTGTCCTCCAGATCGCCCGGATCGAAACAAGTGAAATGTTCCGCAATAGTTCGCCGAAATCGATCGATCTCCTCCTGCACTTTCGAAAGCCCGCGAACATGACTCATCGGAAAACTTGCGTAGACTTTCTTGTATTTCGGCTCAAAAATCAATCGATAAAGGGATTGTATCGTTCGCATCGATTCACGCCGCGGCATGACATAAAAACATCCGTATCCGCGTGTCACGGTCGCCAGAACATCGGTGGCCAGAATTTCTTCCTCCCGCCAGACCAGCAGGTCCTTAATGGTATGATCCAGATCGTGGCTTCGCAGCAATCGAGCATGGACCGCATCCACATCGTCGATTAACGTAATGAACATGTTAGGCTGAAGTTTTCGAATCAAATCGTGATCAAACGCTGAAAATAAACCGTGCCGCCAGCGAAACGTCGCATGGGTATTGACGATAATGTTTTTCATGTTTTCCGCCTGGGCAAGAATATCCCGAAAAACCGCTCGCCGAAGTGAATTAAGCCGTGAAATCGGTAAATCCAGAATCCGCCCCGGTGTCACATCCGGAGCTTCACGATACATCATCTCGCCCACATTAAATAACGTCGCTTCCATACCGTTACTCGCCGCCAGGGAAATGACCTGTTCCAGGAAAGGCTGTTTATCCAGCCCGACTTGCCCGGTAACAATAACCCGCATTCCTTCGTGGTGGAATAATTCACTGTCGTTAAAAAGTTTTGCCGTCTCCATGCTCAATGCCTGTTATCTTTTCATTTATAAAAAAGGCCTCACCAATGGTCAGAGTTATTTTTTCAGTAATTTGAGAAATTCGTTCCTGGGCAGGGTGTTGACCACATCTTTCGTTTCAAGCCAACCGCGACGCGCGGTATAAATGCCGTAACGCATATTATCCAACGAAGCGATATCGTGCGAATCGGTGCCGATCAGGATCTTCGCCCCGGCTTCGCGAGCTTGCTTCAGATGCACATCCTTCAGATCAAGCCTCATCCAGTGCGCGTTAAGTTCAAGCCAGGTATTTGTTTCAACCGCATGGTTGATGATGGCTGCCATATCCATTTCCGATGCTTCTCTCTGGCCGATAAGCCTGCATGTCGGATGACCGATTGCTCGAACATGCGGATTGTCCATTGCCGCTAAAAGACGATGAGTCATTTTTTCGCTCGATTGTCCAAGTCCGGAATGAACCGACGCGATAACAAGATCAAGCTCTGCCATCAAGGCATCGTCGTAATCAATTCGGCCGTCGAGATGAATATCGACTTCCGAACCCATCAACACCGCGATATCTTTATGATATTTTTTACCCGCCTGTCGAACATGGCGAATGTGCTCTTTGAGTCGATCCGGGTCAAGTCCGCCGGCGACGCGCGAACTGGTCGAATGATCCGTGATGCACATATACTCATATCCCTTCGCGATGCACCCCTCGATCATTTCTTCAATCGTACATCGTCCATCACTGGCAAGAGTGTGCATATGTAAATCACCCTTGATATCAGCCTGTTCGATCAATTTCGGGAGCTGATTCGCATTTTCAATTTCCCCGCGATTTTCTCGTAATTCAGGCGCAATCCACGGCAGGCCGAGTTTGGCATAAATTCCTTCTTCCGTTTCACCCGTCAGACGACGCTCATCTTCAAAAAGACCATATTCGTTAAGCTTCCACTTTTTCTTTATCGCGATTTCTCGTAACTGAATATTGTGATCTTTATTACCGGTGAAGTATTGTAACGCCGAGCCGAAACTTTCGTTGGGCACAACGCGAATATCAACCTGAATATCATCAGTGATTCGAACCGACGCCTTTGTCTCACCCAAAGACAGCACTTCGCGAACCTGCGGAAACTCGGTAATTTTCTTCAGGATTTTTTCGCCCTCGTTCGCCTCGATCAACAAATCGATATCGCCGATGGTTTCCGCTCGCCGGCGAAGGGAACCGCCGATTTCGACTTTCTTTATACCCTCGAGCTTACGAAGCGACTCCTGAATTTCTTCCGCAATCGGCAGAACAATCCCTAAAAGTTTTCTGCCTGCCGATCGGGTGATAAAATCCAATCCTTTTTTGATGTTTTCAATTTTTTTCGGCCCCATGCCGGGCAATTTTTCAAACTGACCGGTTCGCAAACTTTTAACCAGTCCTTCGAGGTCTTCCACACCCAATTGCTTCCATGCCGTTGCCACGGTCTTGGGCCCCATGCCTGGAATTTTCAGAAGGGTAACCAGACCGTGAGGCACTTTTTTGAGCAAATCCTCCCTCGCAGAGATTTTTCCCGTCTGGAGATATTCTTCTATCTTTTTTTCCGTGCGATCGCCGATCCCGCGAATCTGGGAAAGTTTCCCCGCAGCCTGCAGCGCCGCGATGTCTTCCGACAGGTCTTCGATGGCTCTGGCAGCATTCCGATATGAATTGATCCGGAATGCGTTTTCGCCGGAAATCTCCAGTAAGTCCGCGATTTCATTAAAGATCGAAGCAATTTCTTTATTTCTCATCGCCATGCTGAATTGCCCTCCGTATTTGCCATCAGCATCTTTGTAATAGAGTGTAAAACGTCAACAATGCCTCGATTAACTCTGATGTCCTGCCGCGATAAGTTCCTTACCGACACAGTGCTTTCGCGACTGGAACGATTTCGCCTGATCTACAAACGCCTCCAGACGTGTATCGAGTGTCGGATCGCCCTGGCCGTCGAAAGTCAACGTGATGGCTGGAATACCGTGGAGGTCCTGCGTCAGTTTCTTCATCACCGAACTTACAATCGTCGTCGGCATGCACGTAAACGGTCCGACGCTGATCAACCCGTCCACTCCGTTATGAGCGTATTCGATCATCTTGCCCACCGATAACGCTGCTTCACCTTCAAACGAATCGTGAATATAGGGATTCGCCAACGCCAGCGTTTCTTCCACGGGCGATTCTTCCATTCCCGGAACCAACCCCGCGAACGGCGCCGCGAGCCTGCGTTCCATGCCCTGTTGCACACGGTCCTTGATCCAATTGAACGCAAACGTCCTGTATAGACCTTCCCGCAACGAACTGCGCTTTCGTGTGAAATTCGTATAATACATCCATTCCGCAAAACTCGAAAGCGAACACTGTGCTCCCATCGCCTCGAGTCGATGAATCAAATAATTATTGCTCACCGTATGGCTGCGAACATAAATTTCGCCCACAATACCAATATGCGGTTTGGCGACCGAACGATCGACCTTGATTCGGCTAAATGCCTTGGCCGCGTCCTTCATCACCGCGATGACCTCTTTTTCGCTCTTGCCATCCTCAATCGTCCGGCATACACGTTCCATAAATTCATTGTAAACCGCGTTCGTCTCGCCGGCGGATATCTCATAAGGTCGAATCGCCAGTCTCGCCTTGCTCAACACGTCGATGGCTGCAATCCCGTTCCACGCCATTCGCGTCGGATCTTTCTTAAATTGCTTGAAGTCGTCATAAAAACTCTTGTCCTGCGACGGTGAAATCACCGGCACGGTCGAATGCCCCACTTCCTTGAGCACCTGTCGATGCAAACAGTTATACTGCCCGAATCGGCAAGGCCCTGAACCGCCCGGCATGAAAAACGCCGTCTTGTTCGCGTCGCAATCGTCTGATTCGAGTTTCTTGAGCATATCGCCCGTTGTCACAATACACGGCAAACACTCCTTGCCCGTCGTATAACGCCGTCCAAGCTCCATCGCATGCTGATCCGCCAACGGCAAGACCTCCGAAGGTTGTCCGCACGACCGAAATGCCGCCGTCAAAGCAAAGGAATGATCACCCATCCACGGAATGTAAATCTTACGCTGCGAGCAATCAATTTTCGGCTTGGCCAGCTCTTCTTCGCGTAACGGAGGAATCGTCATATCGCCCGCGTTCTTGAGCGATTCAAAAAACGCCTCAAGCCGCGTCACCACACCCGCATCCGCACTGTGCTCGTCGATCTCCAACATCAGACAGGGTTTCGGGTCCATCAAATCCTTAAAGAATGTCGTAATAAATGAATCAGGCCCGCAACTGAAATTGGACAGATAAATCGCATTAAGCCGCGGATCGTTGCGAACCAGCTTGCACGCCTTCAAAATCTTCTGGCCATACTTCCAGTACATCCCGTCCTTTTCCTGGAATCGCGCATTTGACATATATTCTGAAATATCCAGAAAATCTAAGGGAATCGTCAAAATCCCAAGCTTGCGAACTTTGCCCGGAATATCCAGACTGATTCCCGCGTCACAACCATTGTAAGGCCGCGATATCAGGACCACCGCCCGATCCTCGGGACCAAGCTGATCAAGAATCTCTCGCCCGCGTCGCCGGCAATTCTCTTCAAATTCTTCCTGAACATCCCAGGCAACTTTCATCGCCTTTTCGATCTGCTTCTTTGAAACGCCCAACTCCTTTGCCAGAGGCGACATGCACTTCATCAGCACCTTCCAGCCGTCCTGGAACCGAATGTGCGGACTCAACAATTTAACACCCTGACTTTCCGGATCCAACGCCACCTTGATCTGATAAGGAAACGTCTGGACATACGGGCAAAGCTGGTTGTTAATCCTCGGCTCTTCCCGTTCCATCGATACCACGCTCGGAATCCACAAATAGTCAGGTTTCTTTTCCAGCAGATCGATCACATGCCCATGAGCCACCTTCACCGGAAAACAAGGCTGCGACAACACCGCCTCGACTCCCTCGCGAATCAGGCTCTTCGTCGATGCCGAACTCACAATAGGCTCAAATCCAAGCTCATCAAAAAACGTCCCCCACATCGGCAAAAACTGATAATTGCTCAACGCCATCGGAATGCCGACCGTCTTGCGATTTCCACTCGCACGCCGCGTCACTCTGGCGTATTTTTCCAGCATCTGCTGGCGTTCCGCAAATAAATTCGGAATCTTGTTGTTTCGCTCCTCCTGAGATTTCTTGACGTTATACCGGTCGCATCGCGATCCATAATACAACGGCTCCGAACCTTCAATAACGACCTCGTTGATCTCGCAGTTATTCGAGCAATGCGTACACTCGAACGATTTGATTTCATACTTCCGCTGCGAAACATCAAAGCCGCGGAATTGACTCTTGCTCCCCTCAGGCTGAGTATCCATATAACGCTTAGCCAGAATCGCCACACCAATCGCTCCCGTCACCTCATGGTGGGGCGGAACCGTTATCGTTTTACCCGTCACCGCCTCAAACGCCGCCACAACGCCTTTATTGAACGCCGTCCCGCCCTGGAAGAAAATTCGATTGCCGATCTTTCGGTGTCCAACGACCCGGTTAAGATAGTTCGTCACAATCGAATAGCAAAGTCCGGAAACCAACTCGTCCACCTTCGCCCCTTGCTGCTGGTAGTTGATCAGGTCCGACTCCATGAATACCGTACAACGCTCACCCAGACGAATCGGCGACTCCGCATTGAGCGCCATATCGCTGAATTCCGTCTTGATATTAATCCCCAGTCGTTCCGCCTGCTCTTCCAAAAACGACCCCGTCCCCGCCGCGCATGCGTGGTTCATCTCAAAATCCACCACCACACCGTTAGCCAGCGAAATATACTTCGAATCCTGTCCGCCGATTTCAAAAATCGTATCAACCGTCGGATCGATGAACGCCGCCGCCGTCGCCTGTGCCGTGATTTCGTTCACCACCGTATCCGCCCCGACAAAATCACCCGTCAAATACCGACCGGACCCCGTCGTCGCAACACCGCAGATCTCGACCCGATCTCCCAGAAATCCGCCGACCTCGATCAACCCCTTCCGAACCGCCTCCAAAGGCCTGCCCGCCGTCATCAAATAGGACTTGGCCAGTACTCGGCACTGCGGATCGATCGCGACAACATTCGTACTGATCGACCCAACATCGATCCCCAGATAAACCGGAACTTTCTGGTCCGCCGGCGTCTTCCCGAAAACTTCGTCCGTCGCCGTTCCCATATCCGGATAACCATCCGTAGGCTTTTTCAGTTTCGCCAGACGATGCCCGATCGTCTGCTGCGATTTCAAATACTCCCGTAACGCATGAAGATTAATCTCCGCACAACTCTGGCCGTCCCAGTCGCGACGGGCCAATAACGCCCCCCCGATCGCTCCCGTCACCGCATGTTGCTCGGGAACAATAAATTCCTCACTTTTCTTGACTTCCAGCACCTCACGCAGTGCCCGAACCACCCCCTGGTTATAGGCCACTCCGCCGCAAAAGACGATCGGAACCGAAAAGTCTTTCCCCTGTCCCAGATTACTCCGCAGATTTCTTGCCAATCCAAAACACAACCCCGCCACAATATCGTAAACCGGCGTTGCCTTCTGCTGTAAGTGAATCATGTCCGATTTGGCAAAAACCGAACAACGTCCCGCCACCCGCGGCGGTATTTCCGACTGCAATGCCAGTTTTCCAAACTCATCTTCGATATGAACCCCCAACCGCGATGCCTGCTGATCCAGGAACGACCCCGTCCCCGCCGCACACGCCGTATTCATCGCAAAATCTTCAATCCCCGACATGTCGTTCGGGTCGCTCGAAAGGAACAGAATCTTACTGTCCTGTCCGCCCATCTCAACAACCGTTCTCGCCGTCGGCACCAGCATCCGAACCGCCGCCGCCTGACAACTTAATTCATTGATAAACTTCGCATCCATCAACTTGCAGATAAATCGCCCCGCCGTTCCTGTCCCCGCAAGTGTCGCGATATTCTTTTCCGGATATCGATGCAAAATTTCATCCAGAAGATCATAGGCAACCTTCACCGGTTGACCATAATGTCGACAATAACGCTGATCGACCACCTTGCCATTTTTGTCCAGCACCGCCATCTTAACGGCAATCGATCCTACATCAAAACCAATATGGACTGTTCTATCACCGGAATGTTCCATCCCCGTCGGAATGGATTGGGCCGAGTGACTCATGTTTGCTTTCGTCGTATGCGGCATAAAACTCTCCCTTATCTCTCGCATGTCGTTACGTTGTTTCTCTACTTCACTTCACTTCACTTCTATAAACCTTCACCCTCAACTTTTTTATCATCAGCCGGGGGAATGCGTTTATTCTATCGTTTTTTCTGTCCAACGGATCGTTTTTCTACCAAACCCCACGCCGATGGACCAATCTCTATTATACAGATTCTTTTTTCTAACAAAAGGTTTTGATTGAAGAAGAATGAGAAATATAATAAATATACATTTTTGTATTAAAAAAGAAGGTTAAAATTATGCCCGTTCCTGAAACACAACTTGAAGTCCTCTACGAAATCACAAAAGCCGTAACCAATTCTCTGGATTTGAGAAATAGCCTAACCGACGTTCTGAAAAAGCTTAATGAAAAAATGGGAATGATGAGAGGCACCATCACCCTCTTTGATCCGACGACGGAAACCCTATGGATCGAATACGCCCATGGCCTGACCGAAGAAGCAAAGCAACGC
Source organism: Phycisphaerae bacterium (assembly GCA_012514125.1). GTDB lineage: Bacteria > Planctomycetota > Phycisphaerae > JAAYCJ01 > JAAYCJ01 > JAAZAW01. The sequence goes on from JAAZAW010000310.1 coordinate 8,414, forward strand.
GGTTTTTACAAAATTGGTGAAGGAATCACCGGAACCGTCGTCAAAACCGGCGAACCCGTCATCGTGCCCCGAATCGACCAGGACTCCCGTTTCCTGGATAAAACCCAAAGCCGAAAAGACCCCCGACACCGAAAACTCTCTTTTATCTGCGTTCCAATCAAGCTTTCCAATAACATCATCGGAACTCTCAGTGTCGATTGTGTCTATAAAGGAGCGGAACCTCTCCGGGAAAACGTCCGCCTCTTAAATATTGTCGCCTCCATCATCGCCCAAGCCGTCCATCTGACCAAAACCGTTGCCGAAGAACGCAACCGACTGATGGATGAAAACGCTCAATTGAGAAATCAACTCCAGGAACGATACCATATCGAAGGAATTATCGGCTCATCTAACAAAGTCCGCGAAGTGCTCAAGCTCGTCCGACAAGTCGCCCCCAGCTCCACCGCCGTCCTCATTCGCGGCGAAACCGGTACAGGTAAAGAACTTATAGCACAGGCTCTGCATTACAATTCCCCCAGAGCGCATCAGCCCTTCGTCAAAATCAACTGCGCCGCACTCCCCGAATCGCTCCTGGAAAGCGAACTCTTCGGCTACGAAAAAGGAGCCTTCACCGGCGCCAACCGTTCCCGAAAAGGACGATTCCACCAGGCCAACAAAGGCACACTCTTTCTCGATGAAATAGGGGATATGCCCTCCTCACTCCAGGCCAAACTCCTTCGCGTCCTCCAATTCAAAGAATTTGAACCCCTGGGATCGAACGAAACCATCAAGGTCGATGTCCGTATCCTTGCCGCGACCAGCAAAGACCTCGAAGAAGAAGTCAAAAAAGACCGTTTCCGTCTCGACCTTTATTACCGAATCAATGTCTTTCCAATCTTTTTGCCTCCATTGCGGGAACGAAAGGGCGACATCATCCTCCTCGCCGACCATTTTCTCGAAAAATACAACCGCGAAAATTCCAGGCAGATCGGCCGCATTTCCACCCCAGCCATCGACATGCTGACCAGTTACCACTGGCCCGGAAACGTCCGGGAACTCGAAAGTTGCATCGAACGAGCCGTTCTGGTCTGTAACGACAACGTCATCCGGGCCGAACACCTTCCCCCCTCGCTCCAGATCGCATTTCAGCCAGGCCGTTCAGGCGGCCATACTCTCAACGGCGCCGTCGAAAACCTCGAACGCGAAATGATCCTCGAAGCGTTGAAATCCACCAAAGGTCATCAGGGCAATGCCGCAAAACAACTCGGCATCACCCTGCGCATGCTGGGCTACAAAATCCTCAAATACGGCATAGACCCAAAAATCTACGCCAGTAAAGGCGTATGATGCTCAAGCTGCTTCAGCTTCGATTGAGCTTCGACTGGAGTCTCTCGAATCTCTCGGCGATGCTTCGCATGAATCTGCTGACGTATCGGGAACGCTGGCGATGGCTTGATCATCCGTACGAGACGCCCGTTGCAGAGACTTTATACCAAACCAACTTAATTTGTACGCCAAGGGTAATACTAATTCCATTTACTTCGTGCGCGGGGGCTAATGTCACGATATCCCGATTTCGAAGCTCATACTGCCTGAAATAGTTTATTGACATTAAAGTACCGCGCATTCAATAAGTCAATTCCGTATA
>JAAZAW010000311.1 GCA_012514125.1 Phycisphaerae bacterium
GATACACACGAACTGACGGCTTGGGCGGCGGTAACATGTGATCGTGCTATCTTGCGTCGAGCGATGCTGACCGATCCGATCTGCAATAATATCGCCGATGCGGACGCCTGCATCAAAGACTTGCTCGAAGCGGAAAGAAGTGTTTTGCCCAAGCAATGGTATTAGCTATTGTTTATGTCCATCGATGCAAGGTTGAATGGATCAGGAAATTCGTTCTCCAGGCGAATTACACAGAACCATTCTTTGCCGAAAGATGTTTAGGGAAATTATGAATGCTGAAAGGAATCAGAATTTCCTCAGAACAGGACGTCGATTGTTCGCACAACGAAATAAGATGAAGCAAACTGACCTCTGCGAGGTAAAGATCGTTTACCGTAATCAAAGGATAATTATCAAGATGATAGAGTTTGGCGATTTCCAGCTGTCCACCTATGATGATGGAACTGCGATCGACTTCAATTCCATGATTTTTCATCGCGATCAGAAAAGAAGCCGCAATCCGTACATCAGGAACGATATAAGCGGTCGGCGGGTCTTTCATCGCTAAAAAATCATGAGCGGCAGGCTCGCCTCCTGCAAAGATTTTTCCTGCTATGTGAATAAGTGTGGGATCAACGGTTAATCCTGCATTCCAATGGGCCAGATGGTATCCTTCCAGCCAGCGGGAATGAACCAGGTGTTTGGGCATCATCTCCGAAACAAACCCGATTCGCCGGTGACCTGAGGCGATCAACCCTGATGTGGCAATTTTTCCCATTTGGACATGATCCGCACTAACAAATCGACACCGGGAACTGACATCATGACCTTCACTAATAACAGAATTCCCGATAACGACGCAAGGAATACCCAATTCGGTGATCTGAGTTAAAAGGGTATGATTAATCAACCCGGATAATATTAAACCATCAAGCTCGCGGGCAAAAGTCAGCAAACGGTCTGCGACAATTCCAAGATCGGAAGCGTCTTCTACGGCGGAAATTTCCAGCCGGGCACCGAGAGGAGTCGATTTTTCCGCCAGGGAATGAACCAGAATGGAGCGTGCCTCATCCCACAATCGATTCCCGATGAGCATGTAACCAAAATGCCTGGAACTCGATCTTGCCGAAGCCCCGGAAGTTTGTTCTGTGTTTTTTTTGCCTCGTTTATAGCCGAGTTCCTGACTTAAAAGGTTGACCTTTCGACGAGTCTCAAGACTCACATTGGAATGCCCGGCCAGCGCCATTGAAACAGTTGAAAGCGACATATTCGCCGAGTCGGCAATGTCTTTCAGGGTGACTTTTTTCTTTATTTTGTTTACGGTTTCCATAAAAACACTATATCGTATTTGAAGAATAGGTTCAAGTGTATATTTATATAAAATTTCAAATTTTCAAATAAAGCTTAGTCTTGCAAATAAGACCTAAAATTGACTCATAATAGGACTTAAGGTGAAGGCTATGTGGGTTAAATATAAGAATTTGCCTGTTATTTCAATAAATTTTTATATAAAGTTTCAATTTAGGTCTTGAAATCTTTTAGCCATTTTGGTAGACTGCTTCTATCACAATTAAATAGCCCTGTCAAAACAAGCGGTAAATCTAACAATGCTTTTTAAACTCTTTAATGCGGGCTAAGCTTCAAGACGGGATTCTTGTGTGGCTTGCAGGTGCAACAGGTCATCAGGAATGAATGGACCGGTGGAACAGTATTTCATTTTCAAAGAACGAAACATCGGATGGACCACCTGAGGGTTGGAAAAAAGGAAATGCCCAAGCCTTTCATGCGAAAGGAGAATCATCTCGTGAAAAGCATTTGTTGTCCGGACGGGAACGAAAAATAGCGGCGTGGTTTCGATTTTTTGAGTCTTGATCACCCCTTCCCAGATAAAAAGTTTAGAAAAGGATACAAAACTATGAAACACAGTAACGTTCACAAACGGGCTTTACAACCCATCGGTTTCACCCTCATTGAACTCTTGGTGGTGGTGGCCATTATTGCCGTGTTAATATCCATTCTGCTTCCTTCGTTGCAGAAAGCCCGGGCGACCGCTAAAAATGCGGTCTGTCTGTCCCGTCTGCATCAGCAGGGGCTTGCACTGGTCATGTATGAAGCACAGGAGGCTTCGCTGCCGCCTCGGTCCTGGTATCTTTATCCTTATACCACCTATTTTTTTCTCGGTTCCAATCAGGACATGCAGAATATGGACATCGGGATGTATTGTGTCTTTAAAGCGAACATAATCAAAGACCGTATGTCGTTATTTTGCCCGGACTGCCAGTTCTCCGAGTTTCAATATGACACCCCGAAAAATCCCA
>JAAZAW010000312.1 GCA_012514125.1 Phycisphaerae bacterium
AAGCGAAACATCGTCGTAAACCGATTCAAGTTTTCATGAGAACATATAATCGCATTCCGCATAAAGCGTCCATCGTTGCTTTTTTAGTTTCATTAGCTGCGATGGGTGCTTTTTTTTTCGGTTGCCAATCCCCAGTCAAACCTCGTCCGGGAATGGTGGAGGGCAAGGAGCCGATTATTCGCGCAATGATCTTCGGGCCGGCGGCGAGTATGCCATTGTCGGTGAATGGGCCTTTAAAGGTTCAGAGCAGGGGGCGGGTTGTTTATCAATCCTCGTCGATGGTCCTCGCCGAGGTTCGAGCAGAGGGCAATGTCCTTTGCCTGGGCGCTCAACGGTTGGCGGTGAACGGTGTTTGCGATGTGATTCCTGATATTAACGGAACGCTTTGTGTTAATGGTCAATATTATCGCGGCAGCCTTCGCTTGCATATCACCGGAGGGCAAATTTACGCAGTCAATCATGTTCAAATAGAAGATTACCTTAAAGGTGTGATTCCAGGCGAGATGCCGAAGCGGTTTTCTGTTGAAGCCTATAAGGCTCAGGCAGTGTCGGCGAGGACTTTTGCGCTTTATGAGAAATATACCGCACCCGGTAGCAAGACGTGGGATGTTCTGGCGAATGAAGGTTCGCAGATGTATCTTGGGAAGTCCGTTGAAATCGCCAAGGGTAACCAGGCGGTCGATGCCACGCGCGGCGTTGTTCTGGTTTCGACAACCGAAAAATACGGCCGGAAGATTTTTCCGACTTATTTCAGCAGCACCTGTGGCGGGTGGACTCAGCCGGCGGTTCATCTGGCGAATATCGATCCAAATATCTCTCCTTTGCGCGGGGGGGTTAAATGTGACGGGTGCGTGATTTCGCCCCATCGAAACTGGGATCAGAAGGTTGTACCGTTGGCGGATGTGGTTCAGAAGATAAATGAGAAAGGCGCTTCGCCCGCGCCGTTTCAACAGCTTACCGCGGTCAACGTTCTGAGTCGAACGCCGCAGGGACATATTGTTCGGGTTGAAGTGGTGGATATTACGGGGCAGCGGGTGACGATTTCGGCACAGCGGTTTCGATTGATTGTCGGATCGCGAAAAATGCCCTCGACGTTCTGCGACATTAGTATTCAGGGTTCGAATCTGGTCTTTTCCAACGGCCATGGGTTAGGCCATGCGTGCGGTATGTGTCAGTGGGGGGCGGAAGGCATGGCCCAGAAGGGATATACCGCCAAGGAAATTTTGCTTCATTATTATCCAACGGCGGCGCTGGTTAAGGCGTATTAACCGTCAGGGAAAATTTGGTTCCGATGTTGTCGAATGGACGCTGTCGGCAAGGGCGATTTATTTGGGAAAGTTCCTTCGGTTGGCTCGGGGGTTGATTTTTTGGGGTATCCATCTTCGATTTATTATTATTGTTTCGGAGCCTGACAAAGAACGCGCACGTTTCTTCACGATATCCTCTCCTTAGAGCGGTTTGATTCGCATTTAATTTAATATTGTCGCTGTTTTGGCTTCCTGCAAAGAAGGAATATGCTTTTTCGCGTTTTTCTCTCCTTATACGCTTTTGATTCAATGGCGATGTTGTTTGATTCTGAAAAAACTCAGCCACTACCAGCCAACGCTGGTAGGTTGAAGACCGGCATAAAGCCGTCCAAAACGCTTTTGATTTATACTAATTCCATTTACTTCGTGCGCGGGGGCTAATGTCACGATATCCCGATTTCGAAGCTCATACTGCCTGAAATAGTTTATTGACATTAAAGTACCGCGCATTCAATAAGTCAATTCCGT
>JAAZAW010000313.1 GCA_012514125.1 Phycisphaerae bacterium
AAGCTATCTTACGAAGATCGGGGATAAAATCTCGATTAAGGCGTCGGAAAAGTCACAGAAGCTGGTGAAGAGCTATATCGAGATGGAACCGAACTTACAAGTTCAGGATTGGCTTGAGGTCGATCGGAATAATTTACAGGGACAGGTCAAGGCAATGCCTACACGTGAAGATGTTCAAATCCCTGTCGAAGAACAGCTGATTGTCGAATTGTGCAGTAGATAACACTAAATAATATATCGGAGGTTCCGGTATGCGAGTACGTTGGCGTGGTTTAGAGTTGCCTTCACAGGTAACTATTGATAAAGACGTGTCGTCCGATACGTTTGGACGGTTTTATATTGAACCGTTCGAGCGCGGTTTTGGTACGACAGTAGGAAATTCTTTGCGACGGATTTTGTTGTCGAGTCTTGAAGGGGCGGCTGTGACTGCGATTAAAGTCGTCGGCGCTCCTCATGAGTTTACGTCGCTTGACGGCGTTTACGAAGATACGACCGACATCGTTTTGAACGTGAAGAATCTGATCATCAAGATGGAAGGCGAAGGCCCCAAAACGATAAAAGTTTCCCGCTCGACCAAAGGCGAGATTAAAGCCGGTGATATTGTCTGTGACCCGTCCGTTACCATCATCAATAAAGAGATGGTGCTGGTCACCCTGACGGACAATGTGAAGTTTGAGATGGAACTGGTGGTTAACTCCGGTCGAGGCTATATCACCGCGGCCGAGAGCGTGAAAGAAGACCAGGAAATCGGCGTGATTCCCGTTGATGCGCTGTTTTCTCCGGTATCGCGCGTTCGCTATCAAACGGAAGACACCCGTGTCGGTCAAAAGACCAACTATGACCGTCTGGTGATGGATATCTGGACGAAAGGGACGATAACGCCGGAAATGGCGCTGGTGGAAGCCGCGAAGATTTTGCGTAAACACCTCAATCCGTTCATCCAGTTGACAACGCTCGGCGAGGAGACCGTTTCGTCGGAAGGCATCGCGGAAGAAAAGGTCGAAGCGGCTGTGGATGAATCCTTGCGTCAAAAACTTCAAACAAGCGTTCAGGAACTTCAATTGTCGGTTCGTGCGACAAACTGCCTGGAATCGGCGAATATTACCACTGTGGCCGAGCTTGTGCAGAAGGCCGAAGGCGATTTGTTAAAGGTTCGAAGTTTTGGAAAAACATCGCTGCGTGAAGTCAAGCGTAAACTTTCGGAGCTGGGTCTGTCGTTAGGGATGTCGGTTCCGCAATAATGAAAAGTAAAGGCCGATGGGCCTGATCGCATCTGTGGATGGATGTGATTATAGCAGGATAAGCCGTACCCGTTCGTTGGGGCGGCTGATGAAAAGAAAAGAGCTTTGAAAGAAGGTATAGGGTAGCAATTATGCGTCATCGAGTTATAACAATGAAATTGTCCAGAGACAAAGATCATCGCAAAGCTTTGATGCGAAATCTGGCGGCAGCTTTATTTATCAGTGGACGGATCAAGACAACGCTTCCCAAGGCCCGTTTTGTCCGTCGTTTCGCTGAAAATTTGATCACGATCGCGAAGCAAGGCGATCTTAACGCCCGTCGCCGGGTTATCGCCTTGTTGCAGGATCGATGGATTGTCGATGCCCAGGAAACCGATGTCAAACGCGATAAAAGTCTCAACATCGTCAAAGGTCCCCGTTTGATCAAAAAACTCTTTGATGAAATTGTTCCGAAATTTGCCAATACGACCGGCGGTTATACCCGGATTATCCATCTGGCCGACCGACGCATCGGCGATAACAGCGAACTTTGCTATCTTGAGCTGATCGACCCGACCGAAGAAAAGAAAACAAAAAAGGCCCGCACCGGCGGCAATCGTCGAGCCAAAACTCAAAAACGGGTCGCCATGATGAACAAACTTCTCAAAGGGAAGAAAACCGAAGCAAAGGCAGCAGTCCCCGCCGAAGAAACGAAAAGCGAATAAACCAGCTTCAAAGATCATTGAAAAGAAGACACAAGGGCAACTGGAAACGGTTGCCCTTTTTTTGTTGGTGAAGATATTCGGTGATGCGCGACTTCGACAAGCTCAGGAACGGGGATGATGTTCTTTTCAACAGAGCCATTTCGTCATCAATTTACGCGATCTTTATTTTGAAATGTTGTTTTGTCTTGACACTACAACATATGGTGTTTAAAATTTTTTCAGCGTGCATATATTGTGTGCGATTGTTTTCGACAAAGTCTGGGTAGGGTATGCAGTGTCCTTTTTGTAAAACAGCGAATTCACGCGTGACCGATACACGGGAAACGGACGGCGGAGCTACCATTCGCCGCCGACGGGAGTGTATTCATTGCAACAAGCGATTCACGACGTATGAAAAATCTGAAACGATTGTCAAGCTCATGGTGGTTAAAAAGGATGGTTCGCGAGTGCCTTACGAACGAGCCAAGATTTTGCGAGGTTTGGAGAAAGCCTGTTACAAACGTCCCGTCAGCGAGGCTCAGCTTGAATCCCTTGTCGATCGGATCGAGGAAAAACTTCTGGCCCGATATGACAGGGAACTTCCGAGCCGATACATCGGTGAAGTCGCAGCCGAATTTCTAAAAGAGGTGGATGAAATCGCTTATGTGCGATTCGCCAGTGTCTATCGGGAATTTCGCGATGTCGGTGAGTTTATCAGGGAAGTCCACGGAGTCATCAATCGACAGGGGAAAGACTCCACAGGCCAGCAACAGCTCTTTGAAGAAAATAAATAACGCCGGTAAACATCCACCGCGGAAAATGCGCTTATTTATTCAGTGGTTTTGTCTTTAAATCGATGATCGATCGCTTTTAACGAAACACCGTCGGACGCGTGCCACGGCTGATGGATGTTTTAGCAGAGGAGTGGTTCCTTAAGTCAAATTAAGGAACCACTCCTTTTTTGGCCGACGATTTTTCTGTCCGGAAATTCAGAAACTTGATGCCTTGGAGATTCGAAGGTGATAAAATGACTATCATACGGAATTGACTTATTGAATGCGCGGTACTTTAATGTCAATAAACTATTTCAGGCAGTATGAGCTTCGAAATCGGGATATCGTGACATTAGCCCCCGCGCACGAAGTAAATGGAATTAGTAT
>JAAZAW010000037.1 GCA_012514125.1 Phycisphaerae bacterium
CGATTCAGGCGTCGGATGAGATGTTGAAAATATTGTCGAATATGAGGCGGTAAACAACATCGAAGGGCTTAGTTTGGAAAAAGAACATTAACAAACAGCTTGAGTTGTTTCTGGATTCCCGCCTTTGTGGGACTGACAGAAGAAGAGATGTCCCTTTCACGTTTCGACGATTCAGGGACCTGACGAGAATGCGAATAAGGTAATGCGATGATTGAGATGATGAAATTTACAAAACGATTAACGATTGGTCTGGTGATCAGCCTGGTGGTGTGGGGCGAACTTGCAGACGCAGGACAGAACGGTCGAATCGAAATTCGGATATGGGATCAGGCGACGGTGGTGACGCCTGAGATTCGGCTTGATCAAATCGCTTCGATTTCGGGCGTACCTGAAGAGGTGGCGGCACTTAAGCCGTTATTGATCGTGAGTTTGTTGAACGACGACCAGACGGTGACATTGCGGGCGTGGGAGATCGCCGGGCGATTGAGTGAAGCGGGATTTGACGCGAATCGAATCGACGTTCGGGGATCGGCAAGGTGCATCGTGAGCTATGTTCCGGAAAAAGACGGCGTCGATACGGCAGGACATGCGGAGAGGTCGATGACGTCCGGAGCTTCGGTCGTGCGACGGGGGCCGGCGAGTTTGGAAGCGAAAATTCGCGAGATGATCGAAAGGAACCTGACGAATAAAGGCTTGCCTGTCGGCAGCAAAGTTGAAATAGGATTTAGTGCGACAGTTCAAGAGCTTTTGGCTCTGACGGAGCCGTCGTATCGTTTTGAGATTGAAACCCAACAGCGCACAACGAACTGGATTGGATTGGTGGGTCTGAAAATTAAAGTTTATCGCAACGACGACCTGCTTCAGACGGTTCCGGTGTTGGCACAGGTTCAGGTGAAGGCGAGAATCGCGATTGCAGCCAGGACGATCAACAGCAAGGCGAGATTGACGAGCCAGGACCTTGAGATGACATGGCGGGCGATGACGAATCTGTCGGGAAAATTTGTGACGGATGTGACAGACCTTGCCGATCAACAGGCCAGGCGAATGATCCCTCCGGGAACGATTTTGACGGCGGAGTTGTTTGAGCCGCTGCCATTGGTGAAACGTGGTCAGTTGGTGACGGTGCTTTATAATCGAAGCGGACTTGAGATCAAAATGGTGGGGAAGGTCATGCAGAACGGATATCGCGACGAAATGGTCCAGGTTCGCAATGAGCAATCGAAAGAGGTGTTCCGCGCGAAGGTAGTCGGAGCGGGACAGGTTTTGGTGGAAAATAACCCGACGGCGGAGTTGTTTAAAGGCGCTGCGCTGGCGGATGGGAGCAAGCGGTAATGGTACGTCTGTTTACATTTTGGTTGATGCGGGCATTGATGTCAATGTCAGTATGGCTGTTGGCGTGGGCCTGGGTTGGAAATACGGTTTTTGCCCAATCGTCATCATTATTCCGTCAGGCCGACGCCAACATTGCCCCACAAACATCGGGCGTTCAGGGAGCGTTCGGAGGACAGGTCAACCCGGCACAGGCGTCTACTTCATATTTTGCGGTCAAGCCTTTGCCGAAACGCATTTACAGAATCGGTGATCTGGTATCGGTGATTGTTCGACAAAAATCGTCGTTTAAGCATGACGGGAAGACGGATGTAAATCGGGATTTCAAGGTCAAGGCGGAACTGAAGGACTGGATACGATTCAAAGACGGCAGATTGATACCGGATGATCCACCGGAGGGCGATCGAAAGATTGATTTTACTATGGGCAGAGAATTTGAAGGCGACGGCAAGGTGAATCGAACCAATGAAGTGGTGACTCGCATTACCTGCAAGGTGATCGACGTGATGCCGAATGGGAACTTGGTGCTCCAGGGCGGACCCGACATTATCGAGACGGACGGCGAGAGACAAATTCTGACGTTAACGGGCACGTGCCGAAGCGAAGATATTCTTCCGGATAACACGATCGTTTCGACGCAGTTACTGGAATGTAATTTTAAGAACGAAAACACCGGCGCGGTTCGAGATTCGATGCGTCGAGGTTGGATAACCAGAGGCTGGGATTTTTTAAGACCGTTTTAGATGGATTTTTAAGACAGGCAAATGAGTAGAAACACGACGATTACAATTTTGATTCTTTCAGCCATGGCAATGATGGTGGAATCGGCGCGGGGTGTGAAGATTGCGGACATTACGCACATTCAAGGTCAACGGCATAATACGTTGATGACGATTGGGCTGGTTGTGGGACTCAACGGGACGGGCGACGGCGGGAAATTCATGCCGGCGATCAAACCTCTGGCATCGTTTTTGAACCACATGGGCGACCCGATCATGGACCCGGCAGAGCTTAAGGACACCAAAAATGTGGCGCTGGTTTCAGTGGAAGCGGTGATTGGAGAAAATGGCGCACGCGAAGGTCAAATGCTTGATATAGCAATCTCCGCGATCGGATCGGCAAAGAGTTTGCAGGGCGGACGATTGCTTCTGACCCCTCTGTTGGGTCCCAACAAAGCGGATCAGACGATTTATGCTCTTGCGCGAGGACCTGTGTTTGTTGATGCGAACAATCCAACGACGGGCATTATAAAAAATGGCGCGACAATGGAAGTGGATGTAATCAACAATTACATCCAGGAAGATGCGCTGACGCTGGTGATCAGCGATTCACACGCAGCCTGGTCGATGGCATCGACGATTGCTATGACGATTAACGAAGCGGTTTCGGTTCAACATACGCAGGTACAATGTGCCCAGGCAATGGATCCGAAAAATGTAATCGTAATGATTCCACAAAACGAGCTTCGCGATCCGGCGAGGTTTATCGCATGGATTCAAAGCTTACCGTTGTTGATGCCGGAGAAAGTGGCGCAGGTAACTATTAACGCACGAAACGGAACCATCGTGTCGGATGGAAACGTTACGATTTCACCGGTAACGATCAGCTATAAAGGAATTACGCTGAGCACGGAATCGCTAGTGAAAAAGCTCAGAGATGATGCTGAAAAGAAAAACCAAATTTTTGAAATGCCGGAATATATCGATTTGAATCTTTTGATCGACGCGATGAACTATCTGGCTATTCCGGTAGACGATCGAATTTCGATCATTCGCGAATTGGCCAGGTCGGGCAATCTTCAGGGTCAACTGGTGGAGCAGTTATGAGCAGCATGGAAACAGCCGCAAATAACAACTTGAAGACCTTCGCGGCGCAGGCAACGCCGCAAGAGCGGGAGAAGCTTCAGAAGCAAATCCGCGTGTTGGTCGGACAGGTGTTTTTCGGAACGATGCTCAAGCAGATGCGTTCCGAGACTGACGCGTCGAATCCTCTTAACGGCGGTAAGATGGGACAGACGTTTACCGCACAGTTGGACCAGACGCTAATTTCGAAACTAGCGGAATCAAAGAATTTCACCATCGGCCAGAAAATTGCCGAAGCGTGGACCGAAAGCAAGCATATTGATGTGGATACGGTCAAAGCAAAATATCAGACCGTGTCGCAGGAGTCCAGGACATGGATGCAATATTAAAGAAATTGATCGACAATCTGGTAAACCATCTGCAGGACCTTCGGGACCTGTATGATCAGCTCATGCAAGCGGCTCGTAACAAACATCGAACGATGCGAGTGGGAGATATCGACGGCATGGAATCGTGGTCGGCGCGAGAACAATTTTTAGCGGAACAAATTTCGGTGATCGAAGCTCTTCGGAAAGAACACACACGGCAGATCGCCGAGTGGATGGGTTTCGAAAAAACGCCGAAGGTTACGATTCTTGCCCAAAAAATGGACGAACCCTATCGGAGCCGATTGTTGGCACTGGCGGGCGCGGTTCGGAACAATGCGAAAAACGCATATCAGATCAACCAGGTCAACGACGCGGTGACCCAGGAGATTCTGAGTTGCTTCGCGCAGGTGCAGCGAAGGATCGCGTCGGAACATTGTGATATTGGACTATACGACTATACCGGACAGAAACGAATGACGAATAACGTCAACCTTCTGGACGCGGTGGGTTAAATAAAAGGAACGACGTAAATGGGTTTGATCAACGGATCATTACAAATCGGACGTTCGGCCATCATGGCGCATCAATCGGCGATGCAGGCGATCGGCAACAATATTGCTAACGCCGGCAATACAAACTACACGCGGCAAACGCCCCACCTGAGTTCGGTGCCCGGTTCACGACTCGACGGCGGCGCCGGTGTTCTACTTACTGGAATCGAACGCCAGATCGACGCAGCCATTGAGCAAAGGTTACGCACAGGGTGGAGCGACAAAAGTTATGATCAGATGATGAGCGATTATCTGGCGAGAATGGAAACGCTCTATAACGAAATGACGACAAATGATATTTCAACAGGGCTTAGTGCTTTTTTCAATTCGTTCTCCGCACTTCAAATCAATCCGGAAGATGGAACCGCACGATCATCGGTGATCCATGAAGCACAGTCGTTAATCGACCAGATTCAATCGTTACGAAAAGACTTAGTCGGGCTTTACACGGAGTTGACGGATTCGACCATCGAATCGGTTGATGGAATCAACAAAATCACAAAACAGATCGCGGACTTGAACGTGAGAATCGCACAAGCCACATCGACCGGAGTCGGCACCGGTTCGTTGCTCGATCAGCGAGACGCCTTGCTCAAGGAGTTATCGGAGTTCGCCGACATTTTGGCCATTGATCAGCCAAATGGAACGGTGACGGTCTATATGGATACGGATCCACTGGTTCAATACGATCAGGCTCGCGAATTAAAAATAGAAAAAGTCGCTGAGGGCGATGTAGTCGTTCCCAAAGTTTATTTCGCCGATACGGGCAAGGAAACACATATACAGGGTGGGCGAGCCGGTGCGGTTGACGATTTGATCCACCAGATCGTTCGTGGAAATCTCAACGACTTGGACACTCTGGCAGCGGGTTTGATTTTTGAAGTGAACAAACTTCATTCCAGCGGTCAGGGATTGCATGGATATACTCAGGTGTTTTCCAGCAACAGGGTAACCGACTCCCATGCCGCTCTCAACAACGCGGGATTACCGTTTAAACCGGTCAACGGTTCATTCATGATAACCGTAAAAGACGCGACGACCCATCCGCCGACAGAAACGGTAACCCAGATCAATGTAAACCTGAGTGGAATGGGAGTTCCGACAACCTTGGCGGAGCTTGCGGCACAGATTAACGCGGTCGGGAATATCAAAGCCGAAATTTCACCCGACGGCCGATTGAAACTTTCATCAACCAGCGAGAATTATACGTTCACGTTCAATGACGACACATCAAATGTTCTCGCGTGTCTGGGCATCAATGGTTTTTTCACGGGCACAAACGCATCGAACATTGCCGTGAACTCCGATCTGACCGCCGACCCGCAGTTGGTGGCATGTGGCAAGAGTAACACCCCCCTGCCGGGTAACAGCACAAACGCCGAGCTGATTTCGAAGCTGCCGATTACCGAATCGGCCATGCTCGGCGGGATGAGCATTACTGAATATTATCGAAATCTAGTCGGCAGGCTCGGAACCCAGACAGCAACATCCAATCAGAAACTTGAGGTTCATACCGCCATCGTGGAATCGCTTCAAGCACAGCGAGACGCCATCAGCGGAGTAAGTCTGGATGAAGAAACCATCAACCTGATGTCCAATCAACGGGCATTTCAGGGATCCGCAAAATTTATCACAGTCGTCAACCAATTATTGCAAACAGTTTTGGATCTCATATAGGAAATCGAACATAACATGGCAATGACACCTGTAAATCTTGGACGAATCAGCCAGAACATGCAAACGAACCTGATGCTTCAGGGAACACAGCGAAATCTGGTCAGACTATTGCAGCAACAGGAAAAACTGTCAACAGGATTACAAATCGTTCGCCCAAGCGACGACCCGATCAAAGCAGCGGCCACGATCCGAATGGATGAGATTCTTGAAGCTCAAAGCCAGTTTCTGGCAAACATTAAAAACGCGACAACCATAATGAACGTGGCTGACAGTACGTTAAGCTCGATTTTCAATCTGACGGTCCAGGCCCATACGTTGGCGAACGAAAGTGTCGATTCGACCTCAAGTGAAGAAACGCGAAGATCGACGGCAATATTGATCGATTCGATTCTTGGACAAATGGTCACGCTCGGTAATACGGAATACCTGGGCAGTTTCCTGTTTGCCGGCGAAAATAATACGACCACTCCATTTTCAAAGCAAAATAGTATGGTCAAATTCAGCGGCAATCAAACCTCGCTGAAGGTTCAGGTGTCACGAGAGATTACGGAAAATTTGATGTTGACTTCACAGGAGGTTTTTGGAACCGGTCAAGGGAGAATAACGGGATCACGCGATCTTACTCCCTCGGCAACCGTCAACACTCGACTCGCCGATATGGCAGGAAGTCTCAACCAGGGAATTCGACTGAGCACGATAACAATTACCGGTTCCGTATTCGGCCAATACGATGTGGACCTGACAGGGTGCGAGTCGTTGGGAGATGTCATCAACAAAGTGAACAACGTTCTGCCGGCATCGGCATCGATGGGTTTGAGCGCGGATGGAAGAACGCTGGAACTGACCTCGCTTAACGCGGGTGAAACCATAGCTGTAACGGAAACCGGCCACGGAACCGCAGCGCATGATCTGGGATTGTACACACCCATAGCGACGGCGGTCCCGCTAACCGGCGGAGATTTCGCACCCAAAGTCAGTCCGTATACCCAAGTGAGTGATTTGAACCGCGGCGCAGGCATCGATCTGACAAGCGGCTTGGTAATTACCAATGGCGATAGGTCGGTGAAGGTGGATTTTTCATCGGCTAAAACAATGCAGGACATTCTCAACGCAATCAACACCAGCGGAACCAACGTTCGAGCACAAATCAACGCCAACCAAACCGGAATCGAGATCGTCAGTGAGACCGCAGGGACAAATTTGACGATTGGCGAAAATGGCGGATCAACCGCTCAGGACCTGGGCATCCGAACCCTGTCGGCAGAAACAAAACTTTCGACCCTCAACGGTGGCATGGGAATCAATACCGTCGAGGGTATGGACTTCAAAATCACCGCATCCGACGGATCCGGTTTTGAAGTGGATGTTTCCAACGCCAAAACGTTTCAGGATGTCGTCGATTTAATTAACGCTCAGGCGGCTTCAAACGGTGTGGCGGTTACTGCGTCCATCGCAACAGTCGGGAACGGTATTGTTCTGACAGACAGCACCGGCGGAACAAACAGCTTTACCGTCGAGCGTTCGAACCTGTCGAACGCAGCGGAAGAGTTGGGCATTTTGCAAACGGTTTCGGCAGGAGAGCCAATCATCGGCAAGGATGTAAACCCGACGCGAGAAGAATCAATTTTCACATATCTGATCGATTTACGAGATTCGCTCAAAGCCAACGATGTGCAAGGGATCGAACAAGCGGCCCGAAAAATCGAAACCTATACGAAACGATTGGAAGAATATCAAGGCAAGCTTGGTTATATGACCCGCGGACTTGAAATGCGGCAATCTCGGACCGAGGACGCCGTCCTTTCAACTAAAACATTGCTAAGTTCAATAAAAGACCTTGACTATATCGAAGCGATTTTAAAGTTTCAGAATTTGCAGATGTCGCTTCAGGCCAATATGCAACTAAGCGGACAGATCATGAAAACGTCCTTGCTCGATTATATTTAGGTTACCCGCGTTCGCAGCGTAGCGGATGCTTATATTGAAAAATAAATCAAGTGTGGTCAAAAGACCCATTCGACCGGCAGGAAAGGCCCGTTGCCGGAAGAATGCGAGACTTGTTCGCCGATGCGATCTTGGAGATTGAAATCGGCGAATTGCAACCGGATGTTTGCGGCCTGCAGAGTCGCAGGTAAGTTACCAGGATTTCGGGCCGATATGGAGCATTATCAATGCAGATCCAAACAACACGATTTGGAATGGTGGAAATTGACGACCAAAGAATTATGTATTTCCCTAAAGGAATGGTCGGGTTTCCGAACTGTCAGAAGTACGCGCTGATTCAAACAAACGACGAAGGTGTCTTTTTCTGGATGCAGTCCATTGACCGCCCGGAACTGGCCTTTGTGGTTTGTGACCCACGGACGTTTGTTCCGGATTATCGGGTCCCGGTCAAGCTCGATGAGCTTGAATTGATCGGACTCCAGAGTTCGGAAGATGCGCAAGTTCTGGTGATCGTCAACAAGGTTGATGACGTACTCACCGGAAATCTTCAGGGTCCCCTGGTAATCAACGCACAGAACCTGACAGGCAACCAATTGGTTCTTTCCGACAAACGCTACACGACACGTCATCCGTTCATGCAAATGAACAATCAGCGAGCGGTACCTGTCAGTAAAACAGCATAGGGAACTGAACCATAACAACCGCCAAATGGATTTGGTGGATTTGTGCCAGTAGGTACGGGCATAGGTGGTTTCGAACCGATCCTTCGGGAAAGTTTGAAATAAATGCCAAGTAATTCTGGCATCGGCATGACAAGGAAGGAGCCTAGCATGTTGGTGCTATCGAGGCAAAAAGATGAAACAATTATGATAGGCGACGACGTGGAAATTACGGTCGTCGATATTCGGGGCGACAAGGTGCGACTGGGCATCAAAGCCCCGCCACATATTCCAGTGCATCGAAAAGAAGTGTATGAGGCGATCAAACGAGAAAATCGGGAGGCCGCCCAGGTGAATCCTGATGACTTGAAATCCCTGGCTAACAGCAGAGGAAATTCGACCCAACGGTTAAATACCGATCCATCAGACAGCACACAGGCAAACAAACCTGCGACTTCAGATTCAAAGTCCAAGGTCGGTCATGAGCCTAAAGTGCGGCGTCGAATTAAACCGGCTGATTCAAATACAAATTCAAGCAATAAAATCAAAAACAATACATCCGGTTGCGAAGGAACGCAACCGGCAGGTTCATAGGGTGAACCTGGAACGGTCCGGTCCCCTTTGTTAAGGTCCGGATCACATTAACAATCATGGAGGATTAGTCATGAGTCGAATCAACACAAACATCGGAGCATTAATTGCACAAACCCATTTGCAGCGTTCCAATGCGGAGTTGCAAACATCCCTGCAGCGTTTATCAAGTGGATTGAGAATCAATCGCGGTGCGGACGACCCCGCAGGGTTGATCACCAGCGAATCTCTGCGAGCTGAAAAAGCGGGAATCAGTCAGGCAATTACTAATTCTCAACGCGCTTCGAATGTCATCGCAACGGCAGAAGGGGCTTTGAACGAAGTGGCCGCCTTGCTGGTTAATATTCAGGAACTCACAATCGAATCGGCAAACACAGGTGTAATTTCCCCTGAAGAAATCCAGGCAAACCAGCTACAGGTGGACTCTGCCATCGAATCGATCACTCGGATCTCCAACACCACGAGTTTCGCAGGATTGAAACTACTGGATGGAAGTTTGGCCTATGTCGCCAGCGGAGTGAATCAAACGGCAATCAAGGACCTCAACATCTATTCCGTTCAGTTCGGGACCATGCCGTACTTGCCGGTAAACATTTCAGTAACAACATCGGCGCAAAAGGGAGTCTTGCAGTATCCCACTTCAGTGGTTACAGCAAGCTGTACAATTGAGGTTCGCGGACCCGTGGGCGTTCTCACGCTGCCGTTAAAGGCCAGCGCTTCGGTAAGCACAATCGTGCAAGCCATCAATACAACCTCGGATTCCACCGGTGTCACCGCGTCGTATATCAACTCTGCCAATCCCGAGAGTGGAATTGCATTTAAATCCAGCTCTTATGGTAGTTCGGAATTTGTTCAGGTTACTGCATTATCGGGAACCTTCGCGGTCGAAAATGAAGCCGGAGCGACCGTCACGCGTAATGAGGGACGAGATGTTATCGCCACCATCAATGGCATATCTTCAAAAGGCGATGGATTGCAACTTAACTTTCAGAGTCTGGGAATCGACCTGGACCTGACGTTGACTGAAACCTTCAATAAAGTCGGATCAACAAGCTTCGCGATTACAAAAGGTGGAGCGAAATTCCAATTAGGACCCGCCGTCAATACAAACCAGCAGGCCAATATTGGAATCCGATCGGTAGCTGCTTCGAATCTGGGAAATTCCGTCGATGGATATCTGTCAGATATCTCCACCAACGGAGCCTATTCTTTGACTAAAGATGTGTCAAGGGCCAATCGTATCGTCACACAAGCCATCCGACAGGTGTCGGTGCTTCGAGGCAGATTGGGAGCTTTCGAAAAGAACGTTCTCGAAACAAATGTCAATTCGTTACAAATCACACTGGAAAACGTAACAGCCAGTGAATCGCAGATTCGAGATGCGGATTTCGCCGCCGAAACCTCGGCGATGACACGAGCACAAATCCTGAATCAGGCGGGAACGTCGGTTTTGAAAATGGCAAACCAGACCCCACAGTCGGTCCTCTCGCTCCTGAGTTAGTTTGATTTGAAAAAACTTGTAAAATAATAGAAAAATAGATGATTGGACGATTCAAGCTTCGTTCTACAACAAAAATCGGGCCGAACATAACGTTTGGCCCGATTTTATTTTACATGAAGGCCTGAAAATCCTAAAATCAAAATACAAAAATTAAGATCGTGCGTTAAAAACCCGACACACTGAAAACTCCACAACTAAAAGTAAAAAATAATGTC
>JAAZAW010000314.1 GCA_012514125.1 Phycisphaerae bacterium
AGGGCGGCGTCGCCGAAGATGATGAAGGCGGGGACCCCTTGTTTTTCGGCAATTTCGCGCCGCAGGATGCGAAGTTTTTCAAAGAGCAGATCATCGACGCCTTGCCATGAGTCGTATTTGATTCGGGCCACTCTTTCTTTCTTTTCTTTTTTCAGGGCGGGTTTAAGCAGCATGGGCGTTTCTTCTTTTCGCAGGACCTTCCAGCCTTTGGGAGTGACGGCCAGGACGTTGTATTCGCCGGTTTTAATCAGGTATTCCTGCCCGATGAGTTGTTCGATCCAGTCGCGGACGATACGCTTGTTGAATTCTTTGAGCAGGCCGTAGGTGCTGAGTTTATCGTGGCCGTTGGCGAGAATTCGTTCTTCGCTCGATCCGGTAAGGACCATGGCGTTATAATCGCCGCCGAACGATTCCTTGAGGCGAAGGACGCCGGAGATGATTTTTTGCGCGATGATGAGACGGTTTTCGACGAGGTTCAAACCGCCGAGGCATACATCGCAGGCGTCGCAGGATTTTTTTTCGAGCGATTGCCCGAAGTAGCGGACCAGGGCTTGATGCCGACAGGTCACGCCGGTGCAATATTGATAGATGTGGCGGAGCTTGGTCAAGGCGATTTCACTGCCCTGGTTTTCGGAGTTGTTGACGATATTTTCCCAGATGTTAAAATCCTGGCCTGAGTAGATGAGATGACATTCGGCTTCGAGTCCGTCGCGGCCGGCCCGGCCGCTTTCCTGTTGATAATTTTCGAGCGATTTGGGCATGGCGGCGTGGATGACGTAGCGGACGTTTGACTTGTCGATGCCCATGCCGAAGGCAATTGTGGCGACGATAATATCCACCTTTTCCTGGATGAAAAGTTCCTGATTTTTCTTCCGCGTTTCATCGGTGAGTCCCGCGTGATAGGGCAGGACGTTGTATTTGTGAGCGGAGAGAGTATCGGTGAGTTCATCGACGTCTTTTCGACGGATGCAGTAGATAACGCCGGATTCTCGCGGGTGGCGGTCGATGATCTGTCGGATTTGTGTAATGAGGTTCTGGCGGCGTTTGACATCGTAAATCAGGTTGGGACGATCAAACGATCCGACAAGGACTTCGGGGTTGGCGAGATTGAGTTCTTTGGCGATATCGTTTCGGACCAGTTCGGT
The DNA here is from genome assembly GCA_012514125.1 of Phycisphaerae bacterium. Classification (GTDB taxonomy): domain Bacteria; phylum Planctomycetota; class Phycisphaerae; order JAAYCJ01; family JAAYCJ01; genus JAAZAW01. Next base: position 1,146 of record JAAZAW010000314.1, read on the forward strand.
GGCGGTGGCGGTATAGGCATGGATGGCGATATTGGGAAAGACGGATTTAAGACGTTTCAGATCGCGATATTCGGGTCGAAAATCGTGGCCCCACATGCTGATGCAATGGGCTTCGTCGATGGCGATAAAGGCGAGGGGGAATTGTTTGAGATAATCGATAAAGCCCGGACTCAGCAGGCGTTCGGGGGCGACGTAAAGCAGTTTGAGGGTTCCGCTTCGCATTTTCTCGGCAACATCGCGACGTTCCTGAGACGATAAGCTGCTGTTGAGACATGCCGCCGAAACGCCGACCCCGGTGAGGGCATCGACCTGATCTTTCATCAGGGAGATCAACGGCGAGATTACCACCGCAAGCCCCGGCATGGCCAGGGCAGGGGCCTGAAAGCACAGCGATTTGCCGCCGCCCGTGGGCAGAACGACCACGGAATCCTGATTTTTCAGGACGCACGACATGGCTTGTTCCTGAAGAGGCAGAAAGCGATCATAGCCCCAGTATTTTTTCAATATGGCTTGCAGCGTTTGCATGGAGAAATTTTATCGTTGCGGACCTGGGCAATCAAGTCATACGCTTTTAATTTCATCGTGTCGTAGCATTTAAAACGTCAGAATTTTTGTTCGCTGAGAAAAGTCGAAGCGACATGGGGGATGCAAACAAAAGACCCTTCGACTTTCCTCGGGGTCCGAAACGACGACACGATTCAATCAAAAGCGTATCATACCGAACTTCAACAAAGCGGAGATAAAAAAGGCCGATACGGTGTATTCGCCGTATCGGCCGGGAGATTCAACCCTTTTTGACTCGACTCCGTTTGCCGCCGTATGCTTATTGCTGATATGGCTGAGTTGTTGGTTGTTCCATGATGTCCGAGCTTCCGTTTCGTTGTTGAGACTGTTCCGGACACATCGGGCAGGTCATATCGCAACCTTTGCCCTGCGATTTTTGTTGCTGTGACGACTGTATCTTTCGGCAGACTTCACGGTGCAGATCGCTGAAGGTGAACTGCTGCGTCGGCAATTTCGCCAGTTTATCCCTTTGTTCCTGTGTCAGAATCTGCTGGGCCTGAGTGCGCGACTGTTCATTGAGAGTCTGGAGCTGCTGCTGTTGATCCGAAGTCAGATTGAGATGTTCTTTCAATCCCAGCAGGAATCCGGGACTGTTGGTGTAGATCGGGGTGTGCATGATTCCCTGCCACTGCTGAATCTTGTCGTCGGAAATACCGTGCTTCCGCAGTTTTCTTTCTGCGTCCATCGAACCTTTGTCCTTTCCGGTCATTCCATTCTTTCCGGCGTTCCAGCTCTTTTGCTCGGTGGAACCGTTTTGCTGTTTGCTTTCACTGCCCAGGAACTGTGTACTGCCGTTTTGCTGCTGCTGAATATCGGAGCTTCCATTTTGCTGTTGCTGCTGAATACCGGAACTGCCGTTTTGCGATTTCGATGGGCACAGCGGACACATCATATCACACGTCTGCCCTCTCGATTTTTGCTGGCGCATTTTGGATTGCATTTTTCGGCATGCTTCCTGATGTAATTCATGAAAGGTGAATTGCTGTGTCGGCAGTTTCGAGAGTTTGCTTCTCTGTTCCTGCGTCAGAATCTGCTGGGCCTGGGTGCGGTTCTGTTCATTGAGAGTTCTGAGCCGTTGCTGCTGGTCCGAAGTCAAGCTCAGATAGTCTTTGAGTCCCAGCAGGAACCCGGGCGAGTTGGTATAAATGGGAGCGTTGAAAACTCCCTGCCATTGCTGAATTTTTTCTTCGGAAACGCCCGCTTTTCGCAGCGCCTCGACCGATTCGGTCGAACCGGTATCCTTGCCTGTCATTCCATTCTGTCCGGCTTGCCCGCTTTGATACTCGGCACCTTTGCTGAGTCTGTCCATTGAACCATTCTCAAGGCCGGTATCTCTATCCTGGAACTGCGAGTCACCGTTTTCTCTCAGGATATCACTGTCGCGTTCCTGGGTATCGATCGTTCCCTGGTCACGGCCTTCAAGTGTTTCCTGCTCTTGAAATTCTGTTGTTTCCTGATCCTCTATCGTTCCCTGGTCGGACGAATCGTATGTCCCCTGATCAGAGCCGGTGGTCCCTTGATCCGACCCCGTGGTTCCCTGGTCATATCCGGTGGTCCCTTGGCCCGTCCCTGTCGCCCCGGAAGAACTTCCGTCACCTGCGGCGTAAACTGTGATGAATGCGATGAGCATCAGCATGCTTGCAAAAAGTAGAATTAATTTACTTTTCATCATATTATCCCCCTAAAAGTATTGGCAAACCTAAAATCCCCATTGGGCTAAAGCCCGCTTTACAGGTCATTATAAAGGTTATTTTGAGAAATAGCCAATTGAAAAAAACGACACAAAATGCCTGTGCCCCAAAGAAATCAGGGAAGTTTTGTAAAAACAAACATCGACGAGTCATCGTGTCGGTCATTTTACTGCATTAGCATTTTGGCCGCGGCAAGGATATCTTCCGGAGCCAGATGACACCAGACGAGTAATTCCTGTGGTGTTCTTCCGGATTTTGGAACCACAGGGACCGTCAGCGAACGGACCTTGATCGAACCTGTTTCCGAAGCGATTTCCGCGATGCCGGACGCCAACGCGCCGATGTAATTGTCCTCGAGTGTAAGAATCTTATTGCCGGACTCTTTGGCGGCCTGCAAAATGAGTTCAGGATTGATCGGCAGAGAGTAGGCGTCGATCAGGCTTGCGTTGATGCCCTGAGATTCAAGCTCGCCAAGAATGTTCCTGGCCATGTGAACCATATAGCCGGTGGCGACGATGAGCAGGTCCGATCCGCGGGCAAGAATTTTGCATCCGCCGACTTCGAACGTTTCATCGGGACTATAAATCAGGGACGTATCCGGCCGCATCGTTCGGATATAGACCATGCCATTCCAGTCCGCGGCGAGTTGGACGCATTTGTAGCTGCAAACGGCATCGGCGGGATTAAAAATCACGACCATGGGTTTGCCGTTTTCCCGAGCACCACTTAAACTGCGGAAAAAAGCCATATCCACCAGTCCCATTTGACTCGGTCCATCCGCCGCCAGGGTCACACCGATGTGCGAGCCGACGAGTTTGATGTTGGCTCGTGAGATCATCGCCATTTCGATCTGATCGCAGGCACGGATCAGGAATTTGCCGAAAGTGGAAATGAAGGGGATATATCCCGCGGCGGCCATTCCCACGCCGGCGCTGACCATATTTTGTTCGGCGATTTTGCATTCGATGAATTTTTCCGGATCGCTTTTTTTCAGATAATCGGAAAACGTGGAATTGCTGACATCGCCGTCGAGGGCAACGATACGCTCGTCGAGTTTGGCAAGTTCACGAAGACCCAAACCATAAGCCCGTCGGGTGGCGAGAACTTTTTTCGATTGCCAGGTCTTGAGGAAACCATCGTCCGCGAGCAGCTTGTCGAAATCGGGGTTTCCCAGCTTTCCCCGAGGCGCGGCGAATGAAAAATGACTTTTTTCCGGAAGTGCGGGACGAAAGGCGCCGGTATCGATCTTTTCGGGTAAATTGAGAATCTGTCGCATTTTATCCAGATCGGCATAGGCTTCCCGGGTCTGTTCCGCCGACAGGGCCTTTCCATGGTTGGTATAAGCGTGAAGGGCTCGTGCGCCCCAGCCTTTGACGGTCGCGGCGAGAATGACGTAAGGCCGATCGGTCATGCCTGCCATTGAAAGGGCAGAGACGACCTGTTCGACATTATGTCCATCGATGCATCGAACGTTCCATCCATAGGCGGTGAACTTCGCGGCGAGCGTGCCCTGACTTTGCTGAGGGGAAACGTAATCCGCCTGGGCCTGACCGTTGCAGTTGACGATAGCGCAGAGATTGGTCAATTGATGATCGATGCAGAAATCCGCCGCTTCCCATATCTGGCCTTCACGCGATTCGCCGTCGCCGCAGATCGCGTAGATCGTTTTATTGATCTTTTCTTTTTTCGCTGCCAGCGCCAACCCCGCTGCGACCGACAGGCCTTGTCCCAGCGAACCGGTGGCGGCGTCGAAAAAGTGAACGCCCTCGGCTGGGTTAGGATGACCGTCGAGAATGCTGTTCATTTCGCGGAGTGTATCGACGTCGTCAATCGTTAAGGCACGCGCTTCGGCGGGCGTTTTGCCGACGGCGGCGCCCAGATCGGCCAGTGCGGCGTAAATGATCGGCACGGCGTGGCCTTCGGAAAGCACCAGTCTGTCGTTATTGATCTTCCACGGATCGTTCGGGTCGTATTTCATCTGGTGGTACATCAGTGTGACGACCAGGTGTGCCAGACTCAGTGACGAACTCGGATGGCCTGAACCCGCGGCGGTAGTCATGCGGATGGCGAGTTTGCCCAATTCAATCGCCCGATCGTTGATGAATTCGTATAAACTGCTCATCGTACCTCCCGATTATTTGGTTATAGTTTATAAGGTAGTGCCCCTCGATTGAACGTCGATTAAGCCGGGAGATATTCCCGACATTATCCATCAGATTAATCTCATCCCCCCTTTCTGTCAAAATATATTTTGGTTTTGAGTTTTTCGGATGTTTCTATTAAAGTATTACACTATTGTTGCCCAGAGACAAAGGCAAACGCCTTAGTAGATATTTTTTAATCGAGGAGTGTTTAATGGACCAGTTTAATCGCGAAGAGTTTGATCAATTAGCCGCTGAATGGCGGTATGTTATTACGGACCTTATCTGCCGGGCCGGCTCCGGACATATCGGTGGGGCACTGAGTCTGGTGGAAGTCGTCCTGTCATTGTACTATCGCAATATGAAGGTCGATCCGAAGAATCCGAAATGGGCCGATCGTGATCGTCTGGTACTCTCCAAGGGCCATGCCGCACCGGTGCTGTATGTCGCCTTGGCCTATAAGGGTTATTTTCCGATGAGCTGGTTGCCGACGATGAATGCCGATGGAACCAAACTTCCCAGTCACGCCGACGGCAGAACCGTTCCGGGCGTCGATATGACCACCGGTTCACTGGGCCAGGGCCTTTCCGCTGCCTGCGGGATGGCGATGGCTGCCAAAACCGACGGTCGGACCCATAATGTCTTTTGCATCATCGGCGACGGCGAGAGCAACGAAGGCCAGAACTGGGAAGCCGCCATGTTCGCCGCTCACAACAAGCTTGACAATCTGGTGGCGATTACCGACTGTAACCAGATGCAGATCGATGGAACAACCCAGGAAATCATGTGCCTGGAACCCCTGGCCCAGAAATGGAAAGGGTTCGGCTGGGAAGTTCTGGAAATGGACGGCCACGATTGGGACTCAATCAATACGACCATCAATCAGGCCGTCGCCGTCAAAGGCAAACCTGTAATGATCATTGCCCATACCATCAAAGGCAAGGGTTGTACGATTATTGAAAATACTGTTGAAAGCCACAATATCAAAGTGCCCGATCAAGCCGCCTACGATAAATATATGAACGCGTTGACGGTTTCGGCGAAACTGCCTTATTAACAAAAACGATCCTGGAAAGATAAACGGAGAATAGAACGATGAATTATCATGAAATGGAAATGCGGGCGGTTTACGCCGCGACCTTAAGCGAGTTGGTGAAGGAAAACCCAAATATCATGTGCCTGGAAGCGGACCTGTCCAAGGCGTCGGGAACCTTCTCGGTCATAAAGAAAAATCACCCGAAGAACTTTATCAACGTCGGCGTGGCAGAAGCCAATATGATCGGTATTGGCGCGGGTCTGGCGGTGGAAGGGAAAATTCCCTTCTGCGCAAGTTTCACCCCGTTTGCCTCCCGACGGGTCTATGATCAGATTACCATCAGCGTCGCCTACGCGAACAACAACGTCAAAATCGTCGGCACCGCGCCGGGCATTACCGCAGGCCCCAACGGCGGCACGCACATGTGCTTCCAGGACCTTTCGATCATGCGGGCCATGCCCAATATGCACGTCTATAGTCCCGCCGATGCCTACGAACTTCGCGCGACGCTCAAGTACATGGCCAAATCGACTCAGCCGACGTACATGCAGCTGATTCGCCCCAAAATGCCCAAAATTTTTGATGAAAACGTCACCTTCGCCCCCGGCAAGGCCCAGATTCTTCGAGAAGGCACGGATGTGACATTGATTTCCACGGGCTATATGACCAAGTTTACGCTCCAGGCTGTTGGGGAACTCGAAGCCAAGGGTGTGAGCGTCGATTTGATCCATTGCGGCTCGGTCAAACCTATCGACGAACAGGCTATCATCGCCTCAGCCAAAAAAACCGGCGGTGTCGTGACGGTCGAAACCCAGAACATCATCGGTGGTCTGGGCAGTGCGGTTTGCGAAGTGCTTTCTGAAAATCACCCCACCCGGATCAAACGTCTGGGTATTCCCGACCAGTTCGGCGAAGTAGCCACCGAAAAATATCTCTTTGAAAAACACAAATTCGGTGTCCCGCACATCGTCGCCGCCTGTGTCGAAATGAAAGAGAAAACCGCCAAAAAACATAAATGCTGTAGCTAATGACCCAACGCTGCGCATAAACCTGAAATCAAATCGGACGCCCGTAAAGCGGGCGTCCGATTTTTGTTTTTATACGGATTTGATTTAATCCATGCGCGGCTCAAAAACAAAAAAATCTTATCGGGTAGAAGAACCTGAAAAATAAGGGTGCAACGATATTGGCCCCCGCGCAAGCAGTAAGTGGAAATAGTATTACTTGTCGGCTGTATGCAATGAACGTTTGATTTGATGCCGCTGCAATTTCGATCTCAGGCGAAACGGCAAAATGAAAGACAAAAAAAGTGATCTTCCAGCGAAATTCATATAAAATATCGGGCCGGGTTTGATAACAATAAAAGCGAGGAACCCATGCTCGAAAAACGATCTACAGAGGCGGAATTTACCGATCAGCCTGATTGTGTCCCCGCATTGGCCGATCAGGCCTATGCCGGTATGACGTTTTTTAACAAAATTTCCGGGGCAACCCGAGCCGTGCGCCAATTCATCGTTTCCGAAGCCCTCGCCGTTCCGGACGCCCGACCTTTCCGAGTGCTCGATATCGGCGCGGGCAGTTGTGATATTCCCCTGGCACTGAGCCGATGGGCTAAAAAACACCATATAGACATTCAGATCACATGCCTGGACCATTCCCCCCGGGCCTGCGAATTGGCGAGACAGAAAATCGCAAGGGCGGGCGAAACAGCCGTCGATGTCGTCCAGGCGGACATCTTCACCTGGCAACCCGACAAGCCCTTCGATTGTGCTGTCGGATCGTTCTTTTTTCATCATTTTACCGAAGACGAAATCCTGAAATTGACGAGGCATCTGCAAACGTTTGTCCGCCGAAGTTTGCTGATTAACGATCTTTTGCGTTATTGCACGACCTACGCCGGCGGCTGGCTGTTGACATTGCCCTTTCCCGCAAAATTACGGCACGACGTACTGGTTTCCATCGCGCGGGGTTTTAAAGTCACGGAGCTTCGACACCTTTTCCGCAAGGTTCCCGGCGTTTCGGTAACCGTTAGACGCCATCGTTTTTTTCGTGTGTTGGCCCAAATCAGATTTGATGGGTAGATTTCCGATTTTTTCATTTTGGTTCCGGCGATTTTTATTTATCCTATGTGCATGGCTGCAACATTCGATCAATTAGTCCGACAAAATAAACGCAACAGCGTCCTGCTGATGATCATCGTCTCACTGGTGGTGATCGTTTTCGGCGGCGTCATTGGCGGTGTGATTGGTGAAAACGTCCGCCCCGGAGCGTATGGCGATATGGAGTCCGGATCGCAAAATGACATCACCGCAGACGTCATTACGGGCATGTTCATCGCAACAGGCGTCGCGGTCGTCATGCTGCTTTTCGGATTTTATGGCGGCAGCGGGACGATTCTTGCGATTTCCGGCGCCAAACGCATCGAAAAACAAGATGATCCGCAATTATTTAACGTGGTGGAAGAAATGGCCATCGCGGGCGGCTTGCCCATGCCCCAAATTTACCTGATAGACGATTCCGCCCCTAACGCCTTCGCTACAGGCAGAGACCCTGAGCATAGCGTCGTCGCCATTACCACGGGGCTGCGAACCAAACTCACCCGCGACGAGCTTCAAGGGGTAATCGCCCACGAAATGAGTCATATTCGTAATTATGATATTCGATTTGCCATGCTGATGGCTGTGTTGGTCGGGTTGATCGCCCTGATGGCGGATTTTTTCTTGCGATATTTGTGGTTCGGCGGCGGACGTCGATCGCGGCGGTCGGGCAACAGTTCGTCGGACGGTGGGGCGGCAGTGTTGATCATGATGCTTGTTGCCATTGTATTAAGTATTATTGCGCCGATCATAGCCAAGCTGATTCAATTGGCGGTTTCCCGACAGCGGGAATATCTGGCGGACGCCTCGGCGGTGGAACTGACTCGAAATCCCGACGGTCTGGCGGGGGCGCTGGCAAAAATTGCCGGCGATAAAGAGGTTCTTGAATCCGCCAATCGAGCCACGCAACATTTATATATTGTCAACCCTATTAAGTCGGCAGAAGAACGAGCCAAATTTCTTTTCAGCACGCACCCGCCGATCAAGGAACGTATCGCCCGCATCATGTCACTCAAGCATGCCTGAAATTTGTTCATTCACCAACCGGTTCTTTTGAAATCCTGTTGAAAATGTGTGAATATCTTGGCATGATAGGGGGGCGCAATATTTGCTTTATGAAATGCGTAAAATTTATTATCTATTATTGTTATAACGTCTACAACTAAGAATTACCGGCCTGGAATCCAAAACAGCCTCAAGAGCTTTCTCTGGATCGTCCGATAATCTTAAGATTGCAAGGATATAATGAGAATACAAAAACTTTTTTGATGGAAGATTCTCATGATGAACCGTACGGATCGAACCTGTAAGGTTAAACGAATTTCGATGGTAATCACAGCCCTGGCGGGTTGTGTATCGGTGTTTTTAATTGGTTGCCGGAGTGGGGGAATGACTCTGGGGACCACTCAGCCGGCGAAAGATGCCCAAACATTGAAAGCGGAAGCGGAACAGGCGGCGCTTTATCAAAAAAATGGCCCATTGCCGGGAACCATCGGTTCGGCGACGTATGTGGAAGGGGCGAGGTCGATGTTTGTCCAGGGATACGGTCTGGTGATCGGCCTGGCAGGAACGGGTTCGAGCGAATGCCCTGAGCCGTTGCGTATGGAGTTGATGAATACGATCGCCAAATATCAAAAGTTGTACGGTGAACGGGGACGTGTGCCGAGTATTGCGGCAGGGGCGATTATCGATTCGCGCAATACCGCGGTGGTGCGGGTATCGGGAAACATCCCCTTTGGTACGGTCAAAGGCGGACGTTTCGATCTGGTGGTCGAGGCGATGCCCAATACGGGAACGACGTCGCTGGAGGGGGGACGTTTGCTGGCGGCGGATATGCGTATTTACGCCGGTTCGATGGTGGGGCGAAACAACAGCTCACGAATTATTGCGAGCGGTGAGGGACCGATTTTCATCAATCCCTTTGAGAAAAAAGAGAAAAAGGGTGTTTTGCAACTCAAGCGAAAAGGCTATGTGCTCGACGGCGGGATCAATCTGGAAGATCGCCGGATTCACTTGAAACTTTATCAGCCTTCATATGGAACCTCGCGGGCCATTGAGCAGCGGATCAATTCCATTTTCGGACCGCCGCCCGACGATCCATTGTGGCAGACCGCCAGGGCGGACGGACCCGACAGTATCGCGATTCAGATTCCTCGCGAGTATCGTGACCGCGATCGGCTGGAAGATTTTCTCAAGCTGGTTCGGAATTTATATATTCAGAGCGATCCGGGATATATCGAGGGGATGGCCAATAAACTCGCGCAGCAGATCAGCGATCCGATGGCCAATGCCGAGGCGATTTCCTACGCCTGGGAAGCGATGGGGCGATCGATGTTACCGTTGATTCAGCCGATTTATACCAGTTCGAACAAACAATCGCAATTTTATGCCGTTCGCGCCGGAGCGAAGCTCGGCGATATGGTCGCGATCGAACGTCTTGCCACTTACGCGGTTGACGTCAAGAATCCGTATCGCAAACGCGCGATCGATACGCTCTGTTATTGCGATTCGGTGCATTCCAGGCGGGTGTTGCGAAAACTCATGGACGATACGGACCTCGATATTCGTATCAAGGCGTATGAAGGATTGGCGAGAATGCGGGATATTTCGATCTCTCGCGTGTACGTGGGCGAGGACATGCTGATTGTCGATACAGTGGACACCCGTGCCTGGCCCTTGGTTTACGTGACACGGTCGGGTCAGCCCAAGATTGTGATTTTCGGCAGGCTTCGTATCGATCCGCCGGTATTTTATGCTCATCCGGACAATAGTGTGACGATTTCAGCGGATTCGAACGACAAGGTGGTCGGACTGATTCGCAAATCGCCTTCAGGCATCAGCAGCGGTCGGGTTGAAAAGCCGTTGGAACTTGCGCCGTTGCTGGTTTTTCTGGCGAATGACGCAAAGGTATTGCAGGAGGGGAAAGTGGCGGGTTTTGCTCTGCCGTACAGTCACCTGGTGGCGATATTGAACCAATTGTGCAAAGACGGGGCGATTCCGGCGAAATTTAAAATGCAGGACCTGACACAAATCGAGTCTGAAGACGATCTGTTCGGTCGGCCTGAGAAGGATTGAGAGAGCGGGCATTAGGCTTTGGACTTTGGGGTTGGGGAAGAGGGCGAAGCTTTGAGTTGCAAACTTTGATGATTAAAAAGGGTGGCAGTCATACAACAGAGGACTATTGCTTATGCGTTTGAAAAAATTAACCTTGCACGGTTTTAAGAGTTTTGCTGACAGGACGGAATTGGATTTCGACGCGGGGATCACGGCGATTGTCGGGCCTAACGGCTGCGGCAAGAGCAACGTGGTCGATGCGTTCAAGTGGGTGCTTGGCGAGCAATCCGCCAAAAGTCTGCGAGGCCGACAGATGCTCGACGTGATTTTTAACGGATCGAGCGGGCGAAAGAGCAGCGGCATGGCGGAAGTGGCGCTGACGTTCGAAGCGGAGGGTGAACTCTGCGAACAATACGGGGCCGAGGTGGTGATTACCCGTCGGCTTTATCGCAGCGGCCAGAGCGATTATCTGGTGAACAACAAACCATCGCGATTGAAGGATATTCGCGAGTTGTTCATGGATACGGGCTGCGGTGTCGATGCCTATAGCCTGATCGAACAGGGCAAGGTCGATTTGCTCTTGCAGGCGTCGAACCAGGAACGCCGGGCGGTGCTTGAAGAAGCGGCGGGTATCAGCAAATACAAAGCCCGACGAAAAGAAGCTCAGAGACGTCTGGAAAACGTCCAGCAGAACTTGCTGCGTCTTGGCGATATCGTTTCCGAGGTCGAAAAGCAGTTGCGAAGCGTCAAACTTCAGGCGGGCAAGGCGAGAAATTATCAGCAATACGTCACGCAGCTTAACGAGATGAAATCGCAGTATTATCTGGCGGAATATCATCGTTTGATGGAACAACAGGGTCATCTGCGTGTCGAGCTTGACGAGGTGAACCAGGACCTTCGCGATTCGAAGATCAAACAGGACCTGGCGGAGTCCAATCGCAGCGAGCTTGAACTCCAGCTTGTCGATTACGGCAATAAAATTTCGGGTATCGAAAATCAATTGACGCAAACGGTCGGTCAGATCACCTCCGCCACCGACAATATCGATCTGCTTCACCAGCGAATCGAAGAGCAAGGCGAAATTTTGAACCAGGCGAGACGCCGGCTTCAGACGTATCATACGCAGACCGAGATTTTGCAGCGACAACAGAAGGAACTGGAATCTCAGCTTGGGGAATTCACCGGCGAGGATCAATCGTTCAACCTGAGAATTCAGGAGTTGCAAAAACAACTGACGGAAAAGACGCTCGACCTGACCGAACTGACCGAAGAGGTCGAAGCGGAAAAATCGAACCTGATCGAACTGATGCGTCAGATCGCTCAGGCGAATAATATGATCAATCAGACGTCGATTCAGCACCAGAATATTATCTCCAATCGTGAACGGCTCGAAGCCCGCCAGACGCAACTCGAATCGCAGCGGTCGGAAATCCAAACCCGACGAAGCGGCTTGCAACATGAATTCGAGGAAGTGCAGGAAAGTTTGACGGCTAGCGAGAACGACTTGTCGCAGGTTCAACGGCAATACGAAGAACTTCATCAGCAAGCGGACCAGATCACCAAGGACCTCGCGCACGCGAGAGAAAAGCGTTCCGCCGTTCGGTCGCGTCACGATGTCCTGCACGATATGGAACACAAACAGCAGGGCCTGGACAAAGGCGTCCGGACGCTACTTGAGCGTAAGGAAGAAAAGCCCGAAGAGTTCGCCGGCATTTTGACGCTGGTGGCGGATGCGATTCACACCGATCTGGAACACGCGAAAATGATCGAAACCGCATTGGCGGGGCGAGATCAGTGCGTGGTGGTGGACAAGGCGGAATTTCTGGAACGCCATTGTCCGCTTTTGACAGAGTTGCCGGGACAGGTGAACTTTTTTCCGATGGACCTTCTCGCTCCGGTGGTGAATCCTCGCGATTACGGCCATATCGACGGTGTGATCGGCCTGGCGACGAAATTCGTCCGTAACGACCCGGCTTACGATCAACTGGTTCATGTGCTGCTGGGCAAGACCGTGCTGGTGCGCGATCTGACAACGGCGATGACACTCCGGCGAGACGATAACGCCGGTATGCGGTTCGTCACGCTCGACGGCGAACTTATCGAGTCGGACGGTTCGGTGCATATCGGTGTGGGCAAGGGCGGGGGCGGTTTGATCTCGCGAAAATCCGAACTCGAAGCCCTGACGGCGCAACTGGCGGAACTCGACGAACAGATCAACCAACTCGACCAGCTTTCGCGTCAGACGAATGAACAGCAGCGAGAACTGGCTGCCCGTCAGCAGCAATTGCGAACGAAAATTTATGAGTTCAAAACCGCCCGCGTGCAGTTGCAGACGAATCTGGCCAATTGCGACGAACAGTTTCGCAAGATCGCCCAGGAAGAGCCGATCATCAAGTCGGAACTCGACTCGCTCGAACAGCAGGAAAATTTCGCCATCGAGCAGCAGGAGCAGGCGTTGGAAAAAGTCGCCACGCTGGAGTCCCAACAATCCGAAGCACAGTATAAACTTCAGGCGATGCAGGGGCAATTGCAGACGCGGCTGGTCGATAAAAACAAACTCGCCGAACAACTTACGGAATTGAAGATTCAGGCGGGACAACTGGCGGAAAAACGCCGGGCCGCCGTCAATGCGATTAATTCGCTCAAGCAGCGGATCCAGCAGATCCACGCATCTTATGAAACGGCGGTCGTGGAAATTCAATCGGCTCAAACCCGCATTCAACAGGCGGAACGCCAGATTTTGAACCTTGAAAGCCGACAGGCCAAGGCGTATCTGGACAAGCAGGAACTCCAGGCAGAATCCGCCTGGCTTCGCCAGCATCGCGACGCCCATCAGCAGACGCTTCAAACACTGCTCGATTCGACGCAGGACGTTCGTCAACGAGTCGAAACTCTCCAGCAACGCACGCAGGACCTGGCTTTGAAGATCAACGAATTGACCGTTCGCCAGGAAACGCTGATTCAGCGGGTTCAGGAAGAGCTTCAGGTGGACGTCGAACATGCCTACGGCCAGTATGAATATCAGGAGCGGGACTGGGAGGCGGTGGAAGACGAAATCAACGAACTCAAGGGCAAAATCGCTCGGCTTGGCAATGTCAATGTCGATGCCATCGCCGAGCAGGAACAGCTTGAAGCTCGGGAAGTATTCTTACATTCGCAGCAGAAAGACCTGATCGAAGCCCAGGAAAAATTGCAGGACCTGATCCAGAAACTCGACGAGGAGTCCGCTCGGCGATTCAAAGAAACCTTTGAAAGCGTTCGGGCAAATTTCCAGGATTTGTTCCGCAAAATCTTCGGCGGCGGCAAGGCGGACCTGGTGCTCGACAATCCGGACGATGCGCTCGAAAGCGGCATCGATATTCTGGCCCGTCCGCCGGGAAAAGAAACTCGTTCGGTAAGCTTGCTTTCGGGCGGCGAAAAGACCATGACGACGGTGGCATTGCTGATGGCGATTTTCAAATCCAGGCCTTCGCCGTTCTGTATTCTGGACGAAGTGGATGCGGCCCTCGACGAGGCGAACGTGGATCGATTCAACTTGGTGATTCAGGAATTCCTGAGCCATTCGCAGTTTATCGTAATTTCGCACAACAAACGAACGATGAGCTATGCCAATGTGCTTTACGGAATTACGATGCAGGAAGCGGGCATCAGCCGCCGTGTCGCCGTGAAGTTCGACGACAAAAGCGGTGCTCCCAAACCCATCAACAAGGACGATGAAACCGAAGCCGCCTGACGACGGAAAGGTTTTGTTCGATGAATCAGTTAAAAAAACCACGACGGATCAATCAGCCGTGGTTTTTTATGCCGATCGGTAAAAATGATCTATCGAATTCTCAGTACGCCGCGGAAACCGATATTCATTCCATGATAATTCGGATTGGCTGAATTTCGGAACGTGGTTCGACACTTGGCCAGTTCGCTGGTGAACGCTCCGCCGCGAATGACCCGGTTGCACCCGAACATGGGACCCTGAGGATTGACAAATTCCCGCTCGACCTCCAGATCGCATCGGATTTCGTCGCCGGCGGCAAAGTTCGTTACCGAATAAAACGTCGGATCATAAAAATCCTTGGCCCATTCCCAGACATTCCCCGCCATGTTGTAAACACCGTAAGGACTCCGACCGGCAGCGTAAGACGTCACTGAAGCGGTGTAATCGGCTCCGTCGCCCTGAGAGGGAGCAATGTAGTTTAGTCGATAATTCCTGCTGTCGGGTTGGATGTCGCCCCAGGGGTATATACGGCCCTGAGGCCCCTTGGCGGCGAGTTCCCACTCCGCTTCGGTGGGAAGGTCCTTGCCGACCCATCGCGTGTAGTACCAAGCCTCCCAGAAGCTCACTGCCCTCACCGGATGACAGTCATTGACGCAGGGTTCCCAGTATTTCTTGAAAAATTCGACATTCATGCAGCAGTCCTGCAAGCTCTCGCAAAGCTCATAGCACTCGTCGCTCGCCGCCCGCCATTTGCTGGTCAATGTCGGATAACAGGAATCGATGGTAATTCTTGCGGTTGACAGACAGGGATCGTCTTTTTTCATGAAACACCCCTGACGTTTTGTCGCTTTCGCGAATCGATTGAATTGAACGTTGGTGACTTCATACAAATCGATATAGAATTTATCGACCTTGACCACATGAGCGGGAACTTCGTTAGGTCTTCCCGCCGATGACCCCATGACATAGGTCGTTTCCGGCACCAGCACCATCACCGAACCGTCCTTGCAGTTCATAATGTAGGTAGGCCAGTTTTCTTCGTCGTAATCGCAGTCGCCAAGCCCCTGAACGACAACGTAATTTTTAGGCAAAATTACGTCGGTCGTCATTTCACCGTCACAAGCGACTTTGGCACAGCTGGAAAAGAACACAACAGACAGGAACAGAAAAAACATTGCGGACACACAGACCCGTTTCGTCTTCATTGGTGTAACCTCCCATTACCAAGACAGACTCAATGCACATCATACAAAACGTGTTATCTCCTAATCCCCCCAAATGAATCTTCCTTGCATCAGGTCATTGGGTCTCAACGAAAAGCAATCCGGTGTTTGCCGGATTGCCTTATTTTGATGCTCCCCAATGAGTACAAGGAGCCGTTATTCATTTGTTAAGAGAGTTGTTGCCTCGCGGTTCTTATTGCACCACAGGCGTTTCAACGATATTAACCGTTTGCGATTCGGTCGATTCGATCGATACGGTGGCTTCGGACGGCTCGCAACCCCACTGCAGATGCCGACCACCGACTCGCATGACCAGAACCACCTGCCCCAGATAGCTCGCTGCCTCGACCGGATCTTCGTGAGGCGGCAGAACTTCATCGGTGGCCAATACCATCATTTCACGACGGATCAAAACATTGTTCGCGTTAAGCAAGGCCTGATAACGAGCAGACTTGGCACGATTTTCATCCATCATCAACTCAAGCTTTTTGAGTTCGCACTGAATCTTGATGAAATCGTCATCGCACGGATTTTCCAGCCAATCAAGCTTGGCTTCGCAGAGCAAAGCCCGCAGACGCTGCTGATTTCCTCTCATGCAAACATACTCAACTTCAAGTTTGTCCAGACAGCATTTGATTTTCTTGAGATCGGCGATGAAAACGACCTTGGTCACCATATCGCCTGCTGCCAGACGTCCAAGATCGCTATACGTAATCCGCAGACCGGCAGGGGACTGATACGGGAAAATGGAATCCTTCGCTTCCAATCGGGTCGTCGGAGACGGTAACGCCACCGGAATAAAGGTTCGACGAATCATATCTTGGGCACCGGGCAGGGCACATTCGTTCACTCTGAAAATCTGAACATCGCCATAAATGTTCGCACCGTCCCAGTCCTGACTCAGACCGGTGTATTTGAATTCATATCGCCCCGGAGCCAGATTGAACGTCGCCGTTTCTTCCGGAGTTCGTTCCAGTCGGCTGGAATCTTTCGTGTAAATTGAAATCTCATGTGAGCGGTTGGGAACAATCGTGCCGCAAACCTGGTCGCCGACCGTTACCATTGCGCCGGTGGGAGCAAAAAATTGAACCTGAACCTTGTTGAAATCATGATACCCTGTCTCGGGGCGTTCGCCACTGCAACCAAACAAAAACGCAACTGCCGACCCCAGACAAACCACCTTCGCCATTCTACTGATCACCATATCGACTCCTTAGGCTAGACCAAATCTTTCGACGGATAACTTCGTAATGCCAACGCTCGCTTCTCCGAATTTAAATTCCGAAAAAGACAATAGTTACAACAATCAAAGATTAAATACTCACGCGAATTTGTCAAGAAAAAACTGCATTCCTTTTAGAAATAAACATTTTTTATCGCCCGTGAATTTCATGACTTACGCAGGTTATCCTGAAAAAGAAAAAGGGATCGTTTCGACAACGATCCCTTTTTATCTATTTGACGGGGGTAAATTCCTCTTTTCCCGCTCCGCAGACAGGGCAGACCCAATCGTCCGGAAGGTTCTCAAACGCCGTCCCCGGTTCCACTCCATTCGCCGGATCGCCTTTGGCAGGGTCGTAAATGTAGCCGCAAACGACACATTCATAACTTTGCATGGTGCTGTCCTTTCAAAAAATTAAATGACTGTTTTTATCTTTTCCGCAATGCGGATTCCGAACTCTCGACACTGCTGCAACGCCGCTTGATCGGGAACATATTTAATATTGATCGGATCTCCGACCAGATCGACTTTCATCTCCGCCAGGATACCGGCGATGTCCTTGGCCCCTTCGCCGCTCCAGCCATACGAGCCGAAAACGCCTCCGACAAGATTTTGCGGTTTCAAACCCTTCAAATAGCAAAGCACATCTGCCAGCGTCGGAAACATCTGGTTATTGATGGTAGGGGACCCGACAACCAACCCCGCCGCTTCGAGCACTTCCGTCGCTACGTCGCTTCGGTTCGAACCATGCATCGGCATGACCTTGATATCCTTCACTCCACCCGCCAGCAACCCCTCGCTGATTACCCCCGCCATCTTCGCCGTGCTGCCCCACATAGTGTCGTAAACGATCACCGCTTTATTCTGCTTTTTCTGATGCCCCCATCGGCTGTACTGCTCAAGAATACGCCCGATATCTTCCTTCCGCCGATAGATCGGCCCATGGTCCGGCGCAATAATGCTGATTGGCAGATTCATCTTCTGAACCTTATCCAGCGTCTTAAGCACAATCGGCGAATAAAGCATGATAATATTCGCGTAATACTTCGCAGCCTCGAAATCCAATATGCACGGATCCACCTCGTCCGCGAATCGCTGTTCGCTCGCCAGGTGCATCCCAAAACCGTCCTGCGAAAAAAGCAATTCATCTTCCGCCAGATAGCTGAACATACTATCGGGCCAGTGCAGCATCCGCGTTTCGATAAAAGTCAACGTCATATTCCCCAGACTCAGCGTCTCGCCGTCTTTCACCGGTGTAATTGTCGCAGGCTCAAAATGAAAATGGTCCACCAGCGCCTTTTGTCCCATCGTCGAAGCGAAAATCTTTTCAGGCTTAAACCATTCCATCGCCTGGGGCAATCCGCCCGAATGATCCAGCTCCGAATGATTGGAAACAATATACTGTATTTTCGCCGGATCGATAATCGAAGCGATTCTCGCCCGCATCTGTTCCATAAACGGCGCTTTAACCGTATCGATCAGCGTGACCTTGTCAGCCAGCACCAGATAAGCGTTATACGTGCTGCCACGTGACGTCGTATATCCATGAAAATCACGCAATGCCCAATCGCCCGCGCCTACCCAATAAACAAGATCGGTAACTTTAACTGCTTGTAATGGTCCGTTCATCTTCATTCCCCCTCTTTCTTATTCAGCGTTCAATAAGGACGCCAATTCCTGATTTAAAATGGTAATATGTTTCATTTCTTCATGGATAATAGAATCAATTTTCGCTTTCCCAAGTTCCGCCGGAACAATTCCCTTTAAACCCATATAAAAAATAATCGAATCTTTTTCAAGACCGATCGCGATCAGCAAAACTTCTTCCATCGTGATCCCCTGCGTGAAATATCGCATCGGATCCGCCTGATAATTAAACACTCTGCCGTCCGCCAACGCCTTGATATATCGGCCCGTCAATCCTTCCGGATCGAACGTCGCCGGTGCGCATTCCCTGCCCGATAATTCTCGCCGCATCTGCGTAAATGTCTGCTCATGCGTCTGCTCCATCTTCGCCAGTTCAAGCAGCGTAGCCTTAGCCTTCGGCGCAGAAATCACCTCCGCCGCCCGTTGATAAAACGCCGCGCCGTTTCGTTCGATTTTTTCGGCAATCTCAAAAATCTCATCCGCGTTGAATTTAATACCCATCGTAAAAACTCCAACTGTCAAAAAATCTTCGTAGAGTGGGCTTGGCCCACCATTCAATTTCTAATCTTTCCTCTTAACCTCTTCCCTGACGTCTTGACGGTTCACCTTTCTTCGCTTCCCGCCATACGCGCGAGGACGGCTGCGAACCGTCCCCGGCGTCTATTTTTACCAGACTTTACTTGCGTTGTCCAAGGAAACTATCCATCATGAACAATCCATGCGCCGAATCCTTGATCATCCTGAGCTTCTGGACGATCTCGTCCGCGGAAGATTCCTCTTCCACCTGTTCACTGACGAACCATCCAAGCATGATCTCCGTCGCGTAGTCTTTTTCCTCTTTCGCCAGCGTCACAAGCTCTTTGATCGACGCCGTGACCTTCTTTTCATGTCCCAACGCCGCTTCAAATGCCGCCAATGGCGAATCCCATTCTTTCGGCGGTGCTCCGACCTCGCTCAACACCACCCGGGCGCCTTGCTCATTTAGATAATGTCTGATCTTGTTCGCATGGCTCAGTTCTTCACCCGCCTGAACATTCATCCAGTTCGCGAATCCTTTCAAATTGTTCGCCTGGAAATATTCCGACATCGCCATGTAGATGTAACTCGAATAAAGTTCCATGTTGATCTGTTTGTTTAACGTCGAAGTCATTTTTTCACTCAACATTGTCAAACCCTCCATAATCCATGAATGTTACAATACTCTCGTGCAGTAATAACCGACGCTTCTATCTTGAAAATCGCTTCCGGCAAGTCGCCCGGTTTCAAAAATTGACGATACGCCTTACCGTCCGCGATCAACTCGATCCATTCGATGTAGTGTTTTTCTTCCATCGGGTGAACCACGCTTCCAACTCTCACCTTATATCCGCCCTCGATCTTCTCGATCACCGGCACATGTTTTTCTTTCGCGGCATCCACGGTGTTTTCAACAAGCAACTTCATCGGCTTGCCGCAACATACCAGTTCGCCCTCGCCGCCATGTAGCACCTCAACCACATTCGCACAAATCTCGCACTTGTAAATCTCCAACTCTTTCGCCATCGCAGGCTCCTTTCTCTTGTTGTAAATCGTTGTCAAATTTTCTCGTCGTCGCTCTTCGATAGGGCGGACCTTGCTCACACTCCTCGCCCGATAACGTCATTTCTTCTCTTCCGGCAATTTCTTGTGGCAGAACCACCAGTCATATCCCTGGTATTCCTTCATCCGTTCAACCGCCGATCTCTCATCCTGAGGCGGTGGAATGATCACATCGTCCTTGATCAATTCATTTTCAGGCCAATTCGCCGGCAAGGCCACTCCCTGCTCCGTCGCCACCTGTAACCCTTTGACCATGCGCAGAATTTCGTCCATGTTCCGACCAAGCTCCTGCGGATAGTATAAAATCGCCCGAATCTTCCTTTGCGGATCGACAATAAAAGTCGCCCGCACAGTATTCGTCCCCTTGGCCGGGTGAACCAATCCCAGACGCTTGGCAACCTCGCCGTCGTCGGCGATTATCGGAAATTGAATTTGCGTCTTGAGATTTTTATTGATCCATTCCACCCATTTAAGATGGGCAAAAACCTGATCGACGCTCATTCCGATCAAATCGCAGTTAAGCTTCTGAAAATCGTCATACCGTTGTTGAAACGCGTAAAACTCCGTGGTGCATACCGGGGTGAAATCGGCGGGATGGCTGAAAAAAACCACCCATCTTCCTTTAAACGCCTCGGGAAGTTTCATCGGCCCGTGCGTCGTTTTCACCTCGATCTCCGGAAACGGATCGCCCAGTAAAGGCATCTTGCATTCTTCCATCGCTTTTCCTCCTAAAACAAGTAAGAATATCAAACAACCCATCACACCCACAGCATACCCACTATATCGTTTCATCACATTACCCCCCCGGTATTAAAACGATTACCAGTTTTCTGCGAGCACCTCAAAATAATCCTTCGGATGCGCACATGCCGGACACGCTTCCGGCGCTTCCGTCCCTTCATGCAAATATCCGCAATTCCGGCATCGCCAGACTACAGGCTTGTCTTTCTTGAACACCGTGCCCGATTCCACATTCGCCAGCAATCCGCGATAACGCCGTTCATGCTGTTTTTCCGCCACCGAAACCTTCTCAAAAACTTTCGCAATAGCTTCAAAACCTTCTTCACGCGCTTCTTGGGCAAACTGGGCGTACAACGTCGTCCATTCATGGTTTTCACCATCCGCTGCCGCCTTGAGATTCTGTGCCGTCGTTCCGATCACACCTGCCGGAAACGCCGCAACGATTTCAACATCTCCGCCTTCAAGAAACTTGAAAAATCGTTTCGCATGTTCTTTCTCCTGGTCTGCCGTTTCCGCAAAAATATCCGCGATCTGGACATACCCTTCTTTCTTCGCCTGACCCGAAAAATACGTATACCGATTTCTCGCCTGAGATTCTCCGGCAAACGCAGTCAGCAGGTTCTTTTCTGTCTTCGTTCCTTTAATACCCATTCTTCGATCCTTTCCAAAAATCCAAAACATGGTGTTATACTCTCTGTATGTTCAACTCAAACATACAATCCAATAACCATCGTCAAAATGGCCCGTCCGCCATCTTCCTGTCATTCCCGCGCAGACCCGAATCCAGAAACGGCTCAAGCCGTTGTACAATTCTCTTCTTGGCGTCTTGGCGGTTCCAAACTCTTTCTTCTCCCGACTTTCTCAACTCTCTTATCTATCAACTCACACCACCGCCACGACCTTTTCAATCGCCTTCATCGCCGCATCATAATCCGGCTCGCTACCGACATCTTCAACGATTTGTTGATATTGAATCTTCCCTTCCGGATCGATCACAAGCACCGCCCGGGCCAACAAATACAATTCGTCAATCCGCAATCCATAAGCCTTTCCGAATTTCCCTTCTCGATAATCCGAAAGGGTTTTAACATTCTTGATCTCGTGCGCACCGCACCATCGTGTCTGGGCAAACGGCAGGTCCATACTCACAACAAGCATCTGCACCGATTCATCAAGCTTGCTTGCCTTTTCGTTGAATTTTTTTGTCTCCAAATCACATACAGGCGTATCCAGCGATGGAACCGAAATCAAAACCACTGTCTTGCCCCGAAACGAACTAAGTTTCACAGGCTTAAGTTCCGTATCGATCAACTCCGAATCCGGAGCCTGATCTCCGACCTCAAGTCCCTGGCCCACCAAATGTAACGTATTGCCTTTAAATGTCACTGTTCTTTCATTCATAATTGATCCCTTCCCTCATCTATAAAGTTTTAGTTTTCATAATTTTCGTCTAGCGAACTCTGTCGCCACACATCCCTGTCATTTCCGTGAAAGCAGGAATCCAGAGTTTGCATCAACGTCTTCGTAACCCTCACGATCTGTCATTCCCGCGAAGGCGGGAATCCAGAAACGGCTCAAGCCGTTGTACAATCCTCTTCCAACTTCCAACTTCCAACTTCTAACTTCTAACTTCTAACTTCTCTCCCCTCCTCTTCTCTCAACCTCGCAGTAAATCCCAGGTTATTCACTTCCCGTATCGCCTCTTCAACATCAATATCCCTGCCATAAACCTTCGCCTGCGCACTTTTCATATCCACTTCGGCGCTTTGGACACCGGAACTTTGTAAAAGAGCATTTTCGACCGATTCGGCACATTCAGGACAACTCATTCCCTCGACGTCGAATATAATCATCTCCTTTGTCCTGTCAAGCTCAGTTTTCCTTTCCATGCGATTCCATCGGCGATAAATCGCAGGCCCGATGAGCATGCCAAGAAAAACCACCGATCCGATACTTTTAATAAAATCCGATATCGGAGTCTCTGCCATAATCTGACTCGCCATCGCCGCCCGATCCGCCAAAAAAATCTGATCCAGCAAAAGTCCCGCTGCCAGCGCCGTCACCGCTGTTGTTAACAAATAAATCCCGGTCGTCCGCGAACCCATGATCCTCCAGATCGTCGCAATCGCCGCCGCGTTTGTCGCCGGTCCACTGATCAAAAAAACCAACGCCGCTCCCGGCGAAACTCCCTTCGCCATCAACGCCATCGCCATCGGAACCGACGCCGATGCGCACACATACGACGGTATCCCCACAGCCATCATCACCAGCATCGCTCCGATACCACCAGACATGAAAGTCTGCGAAAAATACTCCGCCGGGACAAAAACCGCAATCAAGCCCGCAATCAAAATACCCACAAGGAGTGATTTTCCGATATCCGCAGGCAAAACCACAAATCCATGATGCAGCACCTGATAAAATCGATTCCGCTTCGGACGACCCAGATTGCAGCAATCGCCTTCACATGCCGGAATCTCCTGATCCTTCTGGGGCCGACGAGCATCAATAAAATTAATCATCAGACCGCTGATAAATCCGCTCACGATGGAAACGATCGGGCGAAAAATCGCGAAAACTCCGCCCAGCAAACTATAAGTCACCAGGATACTATCAACGCCGATCTGGGGCGTGGACATCAAAAACGAAATCGTCGCTCCTCTGCTGGCGCCGTGACGACGAATCGATGTCGCCACCGGAATCACACCACAGGAACACAACGGCAACGGCACTCCAGCCAGTGTCGCCTTAATAAGTGGCTTAATTCCATGACCTCCAAGATGTTTCTCCACCGTCGAAGGAGAAACCAACACCGACAAAAGACCCGCAATAAAAAAACCAAAAATCAGGTAAAGCGACATCTCGCCCAAAAGGTCCCACATCTCCATCAATATATTCTGGACAACGTCCATAACTTACCCCTTCTCTCCAGCATCCCACAGCTTCAGCCATATTTCAAAATATTTTCAACCCGCATTTTACTTTGGTTTTCATAAGGTGGACTCTACCCACCACCTTCCCTGTCATACCCGCAAACGCCCGAATCCAGAAACGACTCAGGCCGTTATACAATCCTCTTCCAACTTCCAACCTCTAACTTCTAACTGACTTTTATCTCCCCCTCCCCGTCCCAAGCATCTCCCCAACTTCCGTATCCTTTCGTATTCCCATCCGCGTCAACGAAAAATCATACTTCACCGCGTCACTGGGCGAAAATCTCCGAAATCCTGACGTAATTTCACAAGCCGTCCGAATATCCGCTTGCCGACGTCGGGTCAACCCGAACAACAACCCAATCCGGTGCATGTGTGTATCAAGCGGCACAATCAATCGCGACCGCGAAACCCGATCCCAGCCGCCGGGGTCCACCGCGTCCTTACGGATCATCCATCTTAAGTACAAATGAATCCGTTTAAATGCGCCTTTTCCATTCGGAATCGGCAGTAAACTGTTTCGTTTGTCAAAAGGCTTGCTCAACTTGCGAACAAACTCGCGGGCCGCCATATCCAACGTCTCATCATCGCTGTTGCATCCATACAGAAAACACGACTCAAGCGAGCCATAATATTCCAAAACGCCTTTAATGCCCATCAACATCCGTACCATGTCGTCGCCGGTGGTAAATCGATGCTTGAAATCCGTGAACCGTTCCCGCATCTGACGCTCCGAATTTGTCATGACAAATTCCCTGGGACGACCCATCCTGCCCAGCACCTTTTCTACACTTTTCAAAATCTGCGCCACACGGCCATACGCCAAACCCGATGCCACCAGTCCCACAATTTCACGATCGCTCATATCCTCATAATTATAAAGGAATTGCAACGGATCCGGATTCACATATTCCCGTCGATTATACCGGGCGTAAATCGCTTCGAGCTTTTCCGTATCAAAAATCACGCCGTTTGTTCTTTCTTCTTCGTCAGCTTGCACTCAGGACACAAACCGGTGAAAATCACTTCATAAGACTTTATTTCAAAATCAGTTAACGTCTGAACTATCTTTTGGATGTCGTCGTGCGGATTCATCGGCAAATCGATCATCGCGTTGCAGCACAGACAACGAAAATGAAGGTGGGGGGTTGAATTCCCATCATACCGCTTTTGCCCGCCGCCGTCGAGCCGGAGAATCATTCCTTCGGTTGCCATCTGTTCAAGGTTTCGATACACCGTTCCCATGCTGATTATCGGCAGCTCTTTTCGCACCATTTCATAAATAACATCGGCGCTTGGATGTGTCACAACACTTTCCAAAGCGTTAAGAATCGCTCGACGCTGCGGCGTCAGATATTTTTTTTTCTTTTGACTTTCAGGTTTTCCGGCACTCACTTTGAATTCTCCAAAATGAGAATAGTAATCATTCCTAAATTGTAATCGGAAATTTTTAAAATGCAAGACCTTTTTAGGAAAAAATCCGAAGAAAGTATTTTACTGAATAGATGCTGTTTTAGGGATGAATATTATTTAATTTAATACGTTTCGGTCATTTTACGCCGATCCGCTCTCGCCCAATGGCTGAAACTTTCTTAGACTTTCGGGGCGATTACAAATTTTATCAAAAACGCTGCTTGTCCAGTTCAATTAATCCTTTACAACTTCATTGTGCGGCGTTAAGATTGTAAAATTACTTGGCCCAAAGTGCCAGCCAGAAGGAGCATGCCGAAGTGCTAGCCCGACGAATTATACCATGCCTTGATGTCAATAAGGGTCGCGTTGTTAAGGGTATTAATTTCCTTAACTTACGAGACGCGGGAGATCCTGTGGAAGTGGCCCGGCGATATGAGCAGGCCGGCGCGGATGAACTGGTTTTTCTGGACATTACCGCCAGCCATGAAGGGCGCGATATTATTTTGGATGTGGTTCGAAGCACCGCCCAGCAGATATTTATGCCGTTGACGGTAGGGGGGGGCATTCGGACTATCGAGGATATTCGCCGATTGCTTAACGCGGGCGCGGACAAGGTTTCGATCAATACGGCTGCGGTGAAAGACCCGGAGCTGGTGACGGCGGCATCGCGTCGATTCGGCAGGCAGTGCATTGTGGTCAATATTGATCCCAAACGGGTTTACGATAGCGGGAAAGAGGTTTGGGAAGTGCATATTAACGGCGGCAGGGTTCGGACGGGACTCGAGGCGGTGGTCTGGGCGAAGGAAATGGAACGCCGGGGCGCCGGTGAGATTGTCCTGACGAGCATGGACGCCGACGGTACGCAGAATGGATATGATTTACCGATGACTCGCGCGGTGAGCGAGGCGGTGGATATTCCTGTGGTGGCCAGTGGGGGGGCAGGTTCGCCGCAGCACATTCTGGAGGTCCTGACCGAAGGCAAGGCGGACGCGTCGCTGGCGGCGAGTATTTTTCATTATGAAACGCATCCCATTGGCGAGGTCAAACAAATTCTGGCAGAACATCATGTGCCGGTGCGGA
The DNA here is from genome assembly GCA_012514125.1 of Phycisphaerae bacterium. Taxonomy (GTDB): domain Bacteria; phylum Planctomycetota; class Phycisphaerae; order JAAYCJ01; family JAAYCJ01; genus JAAZAW01. The sequence continues at coordinate 27,277 of JAAZAW010000314.1, forward strand.
TTGTCGAACCGGTGTAGCGTTAAAAATAAAAAGTTTATTATAATTAGTATAATTTTGCGGTGTGGAGATAGAAGGCGATGAGTGAAGTATCCAATGGCGATGGACAGATTTCGATCGAATCGACGGATATGTCCTCCGGTGAAGCCAAAATTGCATCTTTGTTCAAGGCGTTGATCAAACTTGGTGGTTCGGATTTACATCTTAAGGCGGGTGCCAAGCCCCGAATTCGTTTGCAGGGGAGTTTAAAGGCGCTGGCGATGGATCCTTTGACGGATGAGCAGATCCTGGAGATGATGTTTGCGATCATGTCACCGGCCCACAAGGAACATTTCAAGGTCAATGGTGCGTCGGACTTTGCGTATGATCTTCATGGTCAGGACCGTTTTCGTATCAACGTTTTTCGTCAGCGGGGTGTGACGTCGGTGGCGGCCCGCCGTGTGACGCGGACGATTCCGACCCCGGAGCAGCTTCACCTGCCTCCTCACATGCTCAAGATCGCCGATGCCCGACAGGGGTTGATTTTGCTTTCGGGAATTACAGGCTCGGGTAAGAGCACCACGATCGCGGCGATGATCGAGTATATCAATATGGGGCGCGCGTGTCACATCGTGACACTGGAAGACCCGATTGAATATCTTTTCGAGGACCGCAAGTCGTTTATCAACCAGCGTGAAATCGGCATCGACGTGAATAATTTTCACGACGGGATCAAGTACCTGATGCGTGAAGACCCGGATGTCGTGCTGATTGGTGAAATGCGTGACAAGGAAACTTTTTCCGCGGCATTGCAGGCGGCGGAGACCGGTCACCTGGTATTCGGAACGGTTCACGCCTCGACGACGGCCCAGACGATTTCCCGTTTGCTGGATATGTTTCCCGCGGAGGAACGGGCGTTGATTCGTCAGTCGCTGGTGTTCAATTTGCGGGCGATCGTTACGCAGAAGCTTTTACCGAGCATTCTGGAGGGAGTGAGCCGGGTTCCGGCGGTGGAAATTCTGTTGACGAATCCGATGGTCAAAAAACTGATCGAAGACAGCCGTGAGACTGAAATCACCTCGATTCTCCGGAGCAGTTATCGCGACGGGATGCAGGATTTCACCGAATCGTTGCGTCAGTTGGTGGACAAGGAATGGATCGAAGTCGAGGTGGCGTATGAAGTGGCGCCGAATCCGGAAGAATTGAAGATGCGGCTGCGGGGTATTTCGACCGGCGGTGGTGGGATTTTAGGATAAGGCCGTCAAAAAGAAATCCAAAGAGACGATTCGTCAGAGTGTGTCTCTTTGATGAAACAGAAACCTTGGAGTACACTTATGCTGGAAAATTTGATCTTGGGACAGGAGGCTGCGGTTCGTCTTCCGGAGATACCGGGGGAAGGTGGTTTTTTCAGTCTGGCGAAAATTATCGTCATGCTCGTGTTCATCTTTCTTTGGGCGCCGCCGGCGGGCTGGTGTGCCCGCGACGCTAAGCGGCTTAGCATCAACCAGTTCATGTGGGGTTGTGTGATCCTGAGCGGCGGAGTGCTCGGTTGGTTTTTCTGGTTTTTTGTACCGATTTACGCGGTGGGGTTGTTGTTCAATATCCTGCTGGCGTTCGGTGTGATTGTGGCTTACGCCGTTTATCGGGATACGCTGGTCAATGATGACGAACGGATTTTAAAACCCTCGAATTTGCTCGCGGCGATCAAGGGCGAATCGGCGGGCGCTTCCTTCGAGGTGGTTGAAAAAGTTCGTTTGGCCAATTCCGCGGGACGCGAGCCCAAGATTCCGGAAGACCCCGAAGAGCAGAAATATTACCAGGCCTTCCAGGACCTGATGTTCGATGTACTCTGGCGGCGTGCGGAGGAATTGTTCGTTCAGCCTGCCGGTGAAACCATGAAAATCCTGTTTCGCATCGACGGTGTAATCGCGGAATATGGTCATTGGGATCGCGCTTTGGGGCAGTCGGTCATTCAGTATGTCAAGACGATCTGTGGATTGGATGTGAACGAACATCGCCAACCCCAGAAGTCCAAGTTAATGGCTCAGCAGGTTCACGTCGACCGCAAGGTGACGCTGGATATTGAAACCGCCGGCTCGCGGGCGGGCGAAAAACTGGTGATCCGGATTCGCGCGGAGGAAGCGAAGTTCACCGTTACCGATATCGGATTTTCCGATGAGCAGATCGCCAAGGTTCAAAGTTCCATCGACGCGAAAAAAGGACTCGTGCTCATCAGCGGCATGGGTCATGCGGGACTCACGAGTACGATTTACGCCATTGGGCGAAGTATGGACGCGTTTGTTCAGAACATTCACAGCGTCGAGACCAAGCCGTTGATGGAGCTTGACAATATCACCCAGAACATTTACGAGGCGGGATCGGATAAATCTTTCGCCCGTTACTTGCAGACGATTTCCCGGCGTGAACCTGATATTCTTCTGGTCGATCCGTGCAAAGACGCCGAGACGGCCAAGATGATCGTTCAACTGGTGTCGGGAAAGAATAAGAAAGTCTTTACCACGCTCCATGCGACCAATACGCTGACCGCCCTGGGACGGATGATGAAGTGGAACGAATCGCCGGAACAGGTGGCGGACACGGTGCTGGCGGTGATGTTTCAACGTCTGGTTCGTAAGCTGTGTCCCGCCTGTCGGGAGGCGTATAAACCCAATCCGGAGACGCTACGGAAGATGAATCTTTCGAGCCGCGAAAATGTGACGTTTTATCGTCCGCCGTCCCAGCAGATGGTGGACAAGAAGGGAAATCCGATCGTTTGTGCAACCTGCCAGGGCAGCGGGTATGTCGGCAGGACCGCCGTTTTTGAGACCATGTTTATCGATGACAACCTTCGCGAGGCGATTCGCAGCGGCGAGGGTCGGGCGATCAAATCGGCGGCCCGGAAGTCGGGTTTGAAATACTGGGACGAATCGGCCCTGGAAAAAGTGCTTGCGGGAATCACGAGCGTTCAGGAAATAATTCGCGTAAGCAAAGAAGCCCAGATGGCGATCAAGAAGGACTAGACGATGTGTCATACGGAACGATTTGAGACTGTGAACCAGAGAAAATATATTACGGAGGTTTTGCCGTGTTATTCGTAATCCTTTCCTTATTGCTCTTTGCCGGCATCGCGTTTTTTCAGACGCTTCAGGGAACGTACAGCGCCCTGATCATGGTGGTGCTGACGATCCTGTCGGCGGCTTTATCGGCGAACTATTATGGTGTGCTCAGCCAGGCGTTCTTTATCGAATATATTCCCGACTATGCCGACGCGGTATCGCTGGCGGCGATTTTTTTCATTACGCTGATGGTGCTTCGGACGCTGTCGGACCATTTCATTCGTTCCAATATCGTGATTTATCCGCTGCCGGATCGGATTTGCGCGGGGCTGTTGAGTATTCCCTCGGCGCTGCTGATCGTGGGCATGGGCAGTATTTCACTTGAACTGTTGCCGTATAACGACCAGGTCATGCTTTTCGATCGTTTCAAGACCACTAATGGCAAGACCGTTCAAAAAGGGATTTTTCCGTTCGCCGATGAATTCACCGGCGGGTTGCTCGCGAAACTCAGCAACGGCAGTTTGAGAAGCGGCGACGATATGGACAAGAAATTCGGTGCGGTTCATTCGGATTGGGCCTCGGAGACCAGCGCCGGCCGAATCGCGATTCAGAAAGAATCTCGCCATGCGGTGGTGAAAGATGCGGTTCGGGTCACTCGGGTCTGGAAGTTGACCAGTCCGCTGGTTGTGAAGAATTTTGAACTCAACCGGAGATATCACGGTGGAGCGTGGGAAAAGCAGGTCACGCTGGGCGAAAAGCGCTATGCGAGCGACAATGCTTCATACCTGGCCATGACGATCGAACTGGATTCCCGTGCGGCGGACGGCGACGGGTTTCATCGTTTCGGATGGGGGCAGGTCCGCCTTGTCGGATTCAAGGGCAATCCCGCAAACGAACGGATGATGAATATGTACGCGATCGGATTTCGCGATCCGAGCAAGTCGGCGGAATTTGATTATATGCGGGTAAACGTTCCCATTGAGCCTCCCGCGGAGGATGATGAGGCCGAGCCGGGCCGGCGGAACTATGGTCCGATTTCGAAAAACAACACCTTTGATGTGGTGTTTGAAGTACCAGAAGATTTCACCCCGTGGTTCCTTGAATATAAACGCTGGGCGAGGGCATCGATGCCGAAGATGCAGGATGGAAAGACCGCCGAGCCGGAATCGGTGGTGACGGTGCCGACGGATACGCAGTCCCCGGCAGGCGGATCGGTCGGGGAGACGGAGCGGGCGGGCTGGCATAGCGAACTGCAGGTCGATTCGAATCGAACGCGGTTCACGAAGGAATTGCCCTTTACTGTTAAACTCGATGCCGTTCGCAACGCCGGCGATGCGGAATTTGACGGAAGCGAGTTTGCACGGGGACGAATCGCCGGAGATCTCGGAACCGGTCAAGGCTCGCTGAATATCGGTATCAGTGCGACGATTCGGGAATTTTCCGTTCCGCAGGATAAACGATTGCTGCGGGTGGAATGCGACTTTAGTCCGGCTCAGAATTCCCTGCTTCAGAAAATTTTCGGCGCGGTTCAGGGCGTGTCGCAGAAAAAAGCCATTTCCAAAGACGGTACGACGTTTTTGCCGGTCGGCCAGTATGTGATGGTCAATGATTCGAATGGTCAACAGGTCGAGTTGATTTATGAACCGGACATGGAAGGGCAGGCAATGACCTTTCAGAAGGTTCAGATGAGCCGGCTCAGGGGCAGCGGCGGCAAGATCGGGCTGTTGTATCTGGTCCCGCCGGGAACGGAACTTTCACGGTTTGAAATCGGTGGGGTTCCCATCGAGGCACAAACGCTGCAACTGTCGGCTCCGCGATAACTTTTTGTGTTGACCGACAAACTCCGAAAATCAGGATGCGTCATTCTCCTGGAACGAGGCGCGTTTTTCCTGTTTCATGGAGGAGATTTTTTCTTTGAGTTTTTCAGCCACCCGTTGGGGGACCATGGAACTGACGTCGCCGCCCATTGTCGCTACTTGCTTGATCAGGGAACTGCTTGTCAGTGCGTAACGGTCGCCTGTGAGCATCAGCAGCGTTTCAACGCCCCCGGCCAGACGGTTGGTGTTGGCTTGCTGGAGTTCGTAACGTAAATCGACCGAGTCCCGCACGCCCTTGATGATGACGGTTCCGCCGACGGATTTGACGAAATCGATGGTCAGGCCTTCGTAGCCCTGGACTTCGACGTTGGGGATACCCTTGATCAGCTCGCGGATCAACTCGACGCGTTCGGATTTGGAAAAAAGCTCGACTTTTTCCGGGTTGGTGCCGACGGCGACGATAACACGATTGAAAATCAGGGCACTGCGCCGGATGATGTCCAGGTGGCCTTCGGTAATCGGATCAAACCCGCCTGAAAAAACGGCGATGACCGGTTTGATATTGTGTTCCGTATTGTTGTTCATCGTTTTATCTCCTGGTCCCAAAGGGCTCCATCCTTCGCCGCCGGCGATTCAGGAACGGTTGACTTCCTGTTGTTTGTCCCATCGATATCGCCAGACCTGACGCGAGGTAATCAATCCCGCTATTTTATCATCATGCAGGACCAGAACGCACGGTAAATTTCGTTGATCCATGAGTTGAACAATCTGTGCCAGGGGATCCAGGGGCGAGCAATAATGGATTTCAAGACTCATCAATTGTGAAACCCGGCGATCCATCTGATGGTCCTGCATGGCCGTGACGATGGTCCGGCGGGTGAGGAGTCCGACGGTTTCATCGCCTGCGACGACGGGAAAATGGTCCTGGGTGGATTCCATCATCCGATGAAAAACCTCGTCGATGGTCTCGTCGGGATGGACGGTCTGGACTCGCGTCTGCATGACGTCGGCTACTAGGGCGTCGGCAATGGCGGTTCGCCAGGCGGCGGAGCGTTTTTCAGATTCGGCACCGAAATAGATGAAAATAGCGATGAGTCCCAGCCAGGAGTTAAAATATCCGAATAACGTCATCAGGAACAAACCCACCGCAAGCCCCTGTCCGATTTTGACGGCGATTTGTGTGGCGGGTTCAAATCCCTGCCTGGACCATAGAACCGCTCGCAAGATGCGCCCGCCGTCCATCGGAAAAGCGGGGACAAGATTGAAGATGCCCAGAGCCAGATTGATAATGCTCATCTCGACGATCAGGGGTGTGGCGATGGCGGATTTTGCCAGGGAATTCCAGAGGTCCGTTCCATATTGATGATAGGTTCCCACGAGAAAAGCCGTGCCCAGCGACAGGCTTACCGCCGGTCCTGCCAGGGCGATGAGGAACTCGGCGCGGGCGGAATCGGGCAGAGTTTTCATGGCGGCCATTCCGCCGATGGGCAGGAGCGTGATGCTTTCGACTCCGACCCCGTATCGTCGTGCCATCAAACTGTGTCCAAGTTCATGGAGCAGGACGCAAAAGAAGACAAGAACGACATGAAAGATACCGGGCAGACCTCCCTGATTTCCCGATGAAGAGGTATTGAACCCGATCCAGGCCAACAGTAGTAGAAATGTAACGTGCAGCCGGATGGGAATGCCGAAAATCGTTCCTATGGTAAATGACCATCGCATGAAAGAGATATTCCTTATCTGCCCGGAGCAGGCCCGGCCTGCTGCGAGCGTTGAAAAGAATCTGTCAACTTTGTATCAGAGCCTGACTTGTATATCCTGGTTCTCAATATGATTTTTCCGGACTTTTATTTTCAGAAAGTTCGAGTTTTTTGGTTCGGCGGACAACGTTTGTGCCGACTGGACGGCGTTGATTCCGGGCGAGAATGAAAATCGGTTCATCACAATCAAGATCGCCGGGCTCCTGTTCCAGCGTTCGGGCGATTCGTTCTCTGGCGGAGACAACATAGGTTTCCGAGAGATCGAAGGCGAGATAGTTTCTTTTCAGGACCGCGGCGGTCAGTGCGGTTGTCCCCGAACCGCTGAACGGATCGAGAACGAGGTCGCCGGGATTGCTCGATGTTTTGATGATTCGAGCGAGCAATTTTGTGGGCATCTGACAGTTGTGCCAGCCCTCGCGTTCTTTAAAGGTTCCGCAGACTCTGGAATATCGCCAGACATCATCGGGGATCTTTCCTCTGGAATCGGCGCGCTTGTCGTTGTAGACCAACTGACGAGCCGAGGGGACTCGAATTTCCCTGTCATTGAAAAGAAAATTCTTCGGATCGGCGACGAAATAGAAAATGTGGGTATGGGCACGGGCGAATTTCATTTTTGTCTGCTGACCAAAGGTGTAATGCCAGATGATCCAGTTTCGCAGGTGCAGGCCCAGTTCCCGTGCGAACATTCGGATCTCCGCCGCGTAGTCGTCGCCGATGGCGATATAGAACGAGCCGTCGGGCGTGAGCACTTCCCGGCAGGCGTGCATCCATTGTCGGGTCCAATCGCAATATTCATCGTATTTTTTGTTGTCATTGTAAATATCGTAGGCATAGCCGATGTTAAAAGGCGGATCGGCAAAGATCAGCCGCACAGGCAGACCTTTGACCTGGCCGAGAAGTTTGATGCAATCGCCGTGATAAATTTCGTTGATTTTCAGCATTGTCGTCTCATATTAAAAAATCATATTTTTGTTATCCGCTCATCGGAATGGATACATGGTATAATATTACAACCGTTATGTCGATATATTGTATTGATACAAAGCAAAGAAGAAGTTGGGAAAAGTCTGTGAATCTGGAGAATTCGGGATTTTCAGGCAGACACACCAGCCAACGCCGCAGAAAATTTACTTGAAAACCCCAAATAACTCTTTACAATAGTATAGTATTGTTAATTCTGGTCTGATTAAGTCAGTCATGATTGACGAGTTTTCGTATCGGTGATGTGTTTGCTGATTGCAAGGCGAAGGGGGGTCATAGAAAGAGGATGACCATGCAAGAAGGATATTACATTTTATTGGGCTTGAAGGATCGCCGCTGTGTGGTGATCGGCGGCGGATCGGTCGCTACCCGCAAGGTAGAGGCTCTGTGCCGATGCGAAGCGGAGGTTCACGTGATTGCCCCTCAGTTTTGCGATATGCTCGCGAAACGCACCGATGTGACCCGCCATGAAATGAAGTATGACAAATCCGTTCTGGAAAAAACCGTGCTGGCGTTTGCGTGCACGGACGATAACGAGCTTAATCATCAGATTGCCGTCGATTGCCGCGAGATGGGCGTGTTGTGTAATGTGGTGGACGATCCTGAATGGTGCGATTTTGTCGTTCCGGCGGTCTTGAAGCGCGGTCCGATCCAGATTGCCGTGGGAACCGCCGGTGCTTCTCCATACCTCGCGGGTCGGATTCGAGATTTAATCGGCAGCTGGCTCGATCGGGCGTATGAACCTTTTGCCCGAAAACTTGCGGCATTGAGGCCGTTGCTCATGCAGCGGATCTCCCAGAGCGATTCTCGAAAAACCATCTATCAGCAACTCGCCGGCAGGGAGAGTTTTGATCGCTTCAAGCGCGAAGGCACCGAGTCCTGGTGCAAGTGGATTGCTCAGAATACCCATAACGAAGTTAGCCCGGAAGAAATTATCGCCCTGGCGACGCAATATGCTCATCGGCAGATGAATGAAGAGCGAAAAGAAATTGAGCGTTGAGCGAGAGTGGAAAAAAGTTGATGAAGGAAGGCGGGGGGCGTTTTTTGTGGAAATTAGATCGTGAGTATTGTGTTGCTCGGGACAAATTATCGCCAGGCCGACCTGGCGCTTCGGGAACGCCTTGCGGGGGACCCTGAGTGTGTCCGAAAGATTCTGTGCCGGCTCAAACAGACATTTACGACGAATTGCGAAGCCGTCGTTTTAAGTACGTGTAATCGATTTGAAATCTACCTCTGGCGAAGTTCACATCAGCGGCCCGATGTCGGCGATATATTGACCCTCGTTTGCGAATTGTCGGGCCTGCCGCGGGCGCTGGTTGAACAAATCTTTTATTGCCGTCGTCATGAGCAGGCGGTGGAACATCTGTTCAAAGTGGCCTGCGCGATGGATTCGATGCTTGTCGGCGAACCTCAAATCATGGGACAGGTTCGCCAGGCACTGGAACAGTCGCGAACTCTGGGAACCGCGGGAACCTACCTGATACGTTTATTTCAGGACAGTTTATCGCTCGCCCGGCGGGTTCGCCGTAAGGCCTGTATTGCCGAGGGGCATTTCAGTCTCGGCTCGGTGGCCGCCGAATTTGCCGATCAGATTTTCGGATCGCATCGAGACAAAACATTTCTGGTTCTCGGCGCGGGCAAGATGGGGGCCGGCGCGTTGCAGCGGCTGGTTGCCGACGGCGCCCGGGACGTTTTTATCGCCAACCGCGACCGGCTCAAAGCGAGACAGCTTTCCGCCTCGCTGCCTGTGGCCAGGGCGATTGGGTGGGAGCAGATCGATGAATATCTGGCCCGGGCCGACGTGGTGATCTGTTGTCTTGCTGTCGAAGAACCGATTTTGACACTTGAACGGATCGAGAAAATCGCTCAGGCGCGTTCGGGCTGGCCGATGTTGATTATCGACCTTGGATTGCCCCGAAATGTCGATCCCCGCGTCGGACAGCTTTCGTGGGTTTACCTGTACGATCTTGACAGGCTTGGAAGTGTCCTGGAAAAAAATAACGAAGAACGTCGTGAAAAACTTAATGCCTGCCGGACGATGATCGACCAGGCGGTTATGAGCTATCAGAATTGGCAGCAGCAGCGAACCGTCATTCCCGTGATCGTCAGTTTACGGAAAAAGATTCATCAAATCGGGCGGGAGGAACTTGCGAGACTGGCGGCGCATGAAAACGAATTTACCCCGCAGCAATGGGCCTTGATGGAAAAGGCGGTCCACCGCGTGATTCACAAAGTTCTGCATGACCCGACCAGCGCCCTGAATCAGGCGGCGAAGGAATCCCGTAGCGCCGTCTATGCGGGTATCTTACAGAAATTGTTCGATCTGCCCTCCGATTCGACACCGGAGGTAACCCCTTCCGAATCCCTTCAATCCGATTTCAGCGAACACGATTAAAAAAAACGCCCATCGATTTTTCGATGGGCGGTTTAAAGATATCTTGCCGTCGGCAAAGGATCGTATTGATCGGATGCCGATTTTTTTATTTTTATTTTAATGTTTCGCCGGCTCACCGAGCAGCGGGGCGATTTCCCTGACTTTTTCTTCCAGCAGCGTCTTGCTCCTGGCTTCGAGGTTCAATCGCAGCAGGGGTTCGGTATTACTCTTGCGAACGTTGCACCACCAATCGTTGTATTGGATTGTGATACCGTCGAGATAATCGATCTGGCCGTCTTTGTATTTTTCCGCCAGACTCTGAATTCGGGCATCTTTGTCTTCGGCGATAAAGTTGCATTCGCCGGAGGCAAAATAACGTCTCAGCGGGGCGATGAGCCTGCTGACTGATTTGCCGGTCTCCGTCAAAATATTCAGGACGTTCGCCACCGCGATAAACCCCGAATCGCAATACCAGTTATCGCGGAAATAAAAGTGTCCGGAAAGCTCACCGCCGAACGCCGCCTTCGAATCCGCCATGGCCTTCTTCATGAACGAGTGCCCCACACGCTCCCGCTTGGCCACACCGCCGGCCTTTTCGATTTCTTCCTTGAGCACCCAACTGCTCCGCAGGTCGTACACAATCGCCGTTCCCGGATTCTTCTGGATGAAATAACCAGCCAGAAGGGCGGTCAGGAGGTCCGAAGGCACCGGCTGACCCGTCTCATCCACCAGCACCGCGCGGTCCGCATCGCCATCCAGGCAGATGCCCAGATCGGCATGCGTCCGCCGAACCGCGTCCCGCAGCATTTTGAGGTTCGATTCCACCAGCGGATTCGGATCGTGAACAAAATCGCCGTTGTGTTCGAAGTTCAAACTCGTCAATTGAATTTCGGCGATATCGCTGAA
>JAAZAW010000315.1 GCA_012514125.1 Phycisphaerae bacterium
ACCGCCTGTTGAGCGAGGGATGATTTTTTCTGCGTTCAGCCAGGTTGCCTGAAAGACTTTTGACGTCGGCATCAAAAAAAGTTAAAAAAAGTTAGAAGAAGTTGAGGAAGTTGAAGAAAGGGATGAAGAGCAGGGAAGATGGCGATGGCGGCGTTGGAAAATATTGGGGTATTGAATTGGCTTAACCGGAATCGCGGGTTGCTCGTTCCGATCGGGGCGATCAGCTTGATTATGGTTATTTTGATGCCACTGCCGGCGACCTGGATGGATGTGCTGCTGTCAGTGAATATTACCCTTTCGGCGTTGATTTTGATGACGACGCTGTATATTACGCATCCGCTGGAGTTTTCTTCGTTTCCTTCACTGCTGCTGGGGACGACGCTGTTTCGGTTGGTGCTCAATACGGCGAGTACGCGTTTGATTTTGACGGCGGGCGAGGGGGGCAGAGATGTAACGCAGGCGTCAGGCGCGGCGGGGAAAGTGATCGAGACGTTCGGTAATTTTGTCGCGGGCGGATCGGTTGCGGTGGGATTGATTATTTTCATTATTCTGATCGTGATTCAGTTTGTCGTGATTACGAAAGGCGCGACGCGTATTTCGGAAGTGGCGGCACGTTTTACGCTGGACGCGATGCCGGGAAAACAGATGGCGATCGACGCGGATTTGAACGCGGGGATTATCGATGAAACGGAAGCGAAGAATCGTCGGGAAACGATCAGCAGAGAGGCGGATTTTTATGGTGCGATGGACGGTGCGTCGAAGTTTGTTCGCGGGGACGCGATCGCAGGAATTATTATAATAATCATCAATATTCTTGGCGGATTGTATGTGGGTATGGTACAATACGGTTGGCCATTGAAGCAGTGCATGGAGGCGTTCACCAAATTGACGATTGGTGACGGCTTGGTGACCCAGGTCCCGGCGTTTATCATATCGATTTCTTCGGGTCTGATTGTGACCCGATCGACCTCCAAGGCGAACCTCGGCGAGGAGCTTTTGACGCAGTTGACGTCCAAACCCGTGGCATTGGGAATCGCGGCGGGTTTTCTTGGAATTCTGGCATTGACGCCGTTGCCGACGTTGCCGATGGTCTTGCTGGGCGGGTCTTGCGGCGGATTGGCGTATATGCTCAAGACGTCGAAGAAGCAGGCGGCGGCGAAAGCGGCCAAGGCACAGCAGGTGAGTCAGAGTAAGTCGTCGGCACCGAAGTCCGAGCCGATTGAATCGCTTTTGTCGGTTGACCCGATGGAGCTTGAAGTGGGTTATGGATTGATTCGCCTGGTGGATAAGAGCCAGGGCGGCGATTTGCTGGATCGGATCAGTATGATTCGTCGGCAGATTGCGAGTGAAATGGGTATTATCGTTCCGCCCGTTCGGATTCGCGATAATATGCAGATCGAGCCTAACGAATATTTGATCAAGCTTCGCGGAGTGGAGATTGCGAGAAACGTTTCGATGCCGGGGCAGTTCATGGCGATTGATTCGGGCGCTGTTCGGGAGAAGATTTCCGGACATGAGACGCGCGAGCCTGCGTTTGGATTGCCTGCGGTATGGATCGGCGAGAGCGAACGGGCACTGGCGGAGAAAAATAATTATACGGTGGTTCCGGCCAGTTCGGTGATCGCGACGCATTTGACGGATTTGATCAAGCGTCACGCATCGGAGTTGCTGACTCGTGACGAGGTGAAAAAGCTACTTGATGCGACGAAGGAAAAGAGTCCGGCGGTCGTCGAAGAAGTGGTCGGTCCGATGCTCAAGCTTGGTGAGGTTCAGAAGGTGCTTCAGAACCTGTTGCGAGAGCATGTTCCGATTCGAGACCTTCAGACGATTCTGGAGACGCTTGGCGACTGGGCCAGCAGGACGAAGGACCTTGAAATTTTAACAGAATATGTTCGTAACGCCCTGGCGAGAACGATTTGTGCACAGTACCAGGACCAGGAGAACACCGTGCATTGCATTACGCTCGATCCGGCGTTGGAAGACGCGATTAACGCCCATATCGAGCGAACGGAGACGGGATCGTATTTGACGCTTTCCCCGGCGAGAGCGAACAAGATAGTGGAGACGATTCGGGATCAGGTGGAACGCTGCGGTGTTCCGATGGGCACGCTGGTCATTTTGTGTTCGCCGCAGATTCGGATGCAGCTACGACGTTTGATCGAATCGGCGGTTCCGAATACTCCGGTGTTGGCCTTTAACGAAGTGGTAAAAGATATTCGTGTTCAGTCGCACGGTTTAGTAACAGTGGAGATGTCATGAATCTGAAAACCTATCAAGCCCAGACCATGGCCCAGGCTTTGGCGGCGGTTCGACGCGAGCTGGGAAAAGACGCGGTGATTCTGCACACACGAACGTTCAGGAAAGGCGGATTCCTGGGTTTGGGAAGCAAGAATGTCGTGGAGATTACGGCGACCTCCGGTGTGAATGTGCTTCATCCGACGGAAAAGCGCGAATTGCTCAATCCATCCTCTGTCCGACGAAATTCCCATACGCAAATGGAACGAAAAATATCACCGATGCCGCCCCGCTCGGCTTTGGAACCCTCGGGACCCGCGGGGAGGGATCATTCAGAATCGATTTCATCGACAAATCGTTCGGTGAGCAGTAAAGATTATCTTCAACAGGAACTCAAGCTGGTCAAACAGATGGTTCAGGAGCTGCTTCAACAAAATCGCAAGCAGCAGCATCCATCGGTTCCGGAGGAATTGTTCTCGGCGTACATGGGGCTGATCAATCAGGAAGTGACGCGGGAACTGGCGAACGAAGTGATCGAAAAAGTGCGTTCGCAGTTGGGTCCGTCGCAGATTATGGATGACATCAAGGTTCGGGAATTGGTAGCGGAGACGCTGACGAAAATGTTGCCGGCGGCAGAGCCTATTACGCTGGAGACCACGGGCAAGTCCAAGATCATCGCGCTGGTGGGACCGACGGGTGTGGGCAAGACGACGACGATCGCGAAGTTGGCGGCGAATTTCAAACTCCGGGAAAATAAAGCAGTCGGACTGATTACGATCGATACGTATCGAATCGCGGCGGTGGATCAGTTGCGGACGTATGCGAATATTATCAACGTGCCGTTACGGGTGGTGTTGAGTCCGGAAGAACTTCGCCAGGCGATTGATTCGATGCCGAACATGGATTTGATTTTGATCGACACCGCGGGCAGGAGTCAGAATGACGATTTGAAGCTTCACGAGCTTAAATCGTTCCTTCACGCGGCGGCACCGGACGAGATTCATCTGGTGCTTTCGACGACAGCCAATCAGTCGGTTTTGCTTTCGACGATCAAGCGTTTTTCGTCGTTGAATATCGATCATATTATTTTTACGAAACTCGATGAAGCGGTGGGCGTGGGCATGTTGTTTGGTGTGATGAAAAAGCTCAATCGGGCGGTTTCCTATATTACGACGGGGCAGAATGTCCCGGAGGATATCGAGCCCGGCAGCGTCGGTCGGTTGGCACGAATGATTGTCCATCCGCAAAAGGGGTCTGAAATCTCTGATGATAATATTCCCAGTATAGCAGCAGGAGAAATTCTCTGATGACCTGGAACGATCAGGCAGCAAAGTTACGGGAGATGATGAAGGATTTTTCGTCGAAGGCGAAGATCATCACGTTAACGAGCGGCAAGGGAGGCGTGGGCAAGACGGTCACGGCGACGAACCTGGGTCTTTGTCTTGCGGCGACGGGTAAGCGGGTGGTTTTGGTGGATGCGGACCTGGGATTGGCGAACGCGGACGTGATGCTTGGAATTAATCGGCCTTATAATCTTTTTCATGTGCTTTCGGGGCAGGTGAATTTAAGCGATATTATTGTAGAACATCCGGCGGGATTACAGATTATTCCGGGCGGTTCGGGTTTGGGGAAACTGGCGAATCTGACGGAATTTGAGCGTCATCGATTGCTGGACATATTATCGGACTTGCAAAGCACGTCGGATATTGTTATATTTGATACATCTGCAGGAATAAACCGCAATGTAATGGCCTTTGTTGATCTAGCCGATTTAGTGATGGTGGTCACCACCCCCGAGCCGGCGGCGATCACCGACGCATACGCCATGATTAAAACAGCCATTCAACAACAGGTTCAGGGTCGGCTTTGTGTTTTGATGAATCGTGTGACCTCGCGTTATGAAGCACGGGCCTGTCAGCAAAGACTCTCTCAGGTGACTAAGAAGTTTCTCGATGCGACCCTTTTTGACGCCGGATATATTCTGGAAGACGCCCATGTGTCTCAGGCGATCCGGGCGAGGAAACCATTTGTGTTGGAATATCCCAAATGTCAGGCGAGCTATTGTATGATGAGTTTGGCTGCTAAATTGGGTAAAAATGTTCAATTACCGGAGCAAAAAGTGAGTTTTTTACGAAAAGTTGCAAATTTGTTCTGGTAATTTAGGTAATTTACAGTTTAGAATATAGGAAGATTATGTTAATTCGGATGTTATCGGGATCATTGGGATTGCTTGCGTTCTCGGCGTCGATACTGGCCGGGGTGTGGGCGGATAATGACCTGACGACCATCCTTACCCGAGCATGGTGGGTATTGATTTTGTTTTTGGTGTTTGGAGCGATCGTGGGTTGGATAGCCCAGACGGTGATCAATGAGCATCTTCGTCAATCGACTCCGGATACGACAGATCAGCAACAAGATGAGACATCGATGGGCCGTGATAAAGGATTGTCCGGTACCCATAAGGCAGTGTAGGAGAGTGTATTTCAGGACGTTGCTCTCACGGAGGAGTAAAAAATGAGTGAAATTTCGACCGAGTTGACAGCGGATAAGAAGCCCGACATCGATCATCTCTGGCGGGAGTATCAGGACAAACGAACGGATGGACTTCGGAATCAATTGATAGAACATTACATGCCCTTAGTGCGTTATAACGCGGAACGGGTGTGGTCGAAACTGCCTAACGAGGTGGAGCTTGACGATCTGGTCAGTTGCGGGATCATCGGGCTGATGGATTCGATCGCGTCGTTCGATCTGGATCGCGGGGTGAAATTTGCGACGTATTGCTCCCGACGAATTCGCGGGGCGATTCTCGATGAGCTTCGCGAGAGGGACTGGGTGCCGCGCATTGTGCGTAATCGTATGCGTCGGGTGGAAGAAGCCCGCAAGGGACTCGAAGCCCAGCTTGGCCGGGACCCGAACGACGAAGAGCTGGCGAAGAAAATGAACCTGCCGGCGGAAGAATTCAAGCGAGTGGTGGGCGATACCAATCATAGTATCTTTATCAGTTTGTCGCGGCCAAGGAATGAGTCCGACAGCCATAAAGATTTGCGTGAAATCGACGTTCTGCAGGATAAACGGTCGCGTGATCCTGTAATCGATATGCAGAAAAAAGATATCAAAGAGTTGATTATGCGGGGGCTTTCGCGAGCGGAACGGTTGATTGTTTTGTTGTATTATTATGAAGAAATGACGATGAAAGAAATCGGCGCGACGCTGGATTTGTCCGAATCGCGCGTAAGCCAGATGCATTCGGCGATTATCAAACGCCTTCGTCAACATTTGCAGAACCGAGGCAATGATTTTGAAACCGATATTAATGCGGACGAAGCAGACTTGTCGATAAGGGAGGAAGAATAGCTGACAGGTCAGG
>JAAZAW010000316.1 GCA_012514125.1 Phycisphaerae bacterium
ATACTAATTCCATTTACTTCGTGCGCGGGGGCTAATGTCACGATATCCCGATTTCGAAGCTCATACTGCCTGAAATAGTTTATTGACATTAAAGTACCGCGCATTCAATAAGTCAATTCCGTATGATTGAGACATTATACTTTGGCCAGTTGTCTTTTTCGCTTTGAACGTTCAAACCGTCTCCACTGTCCGGTGGGAAGGACGGAGTATATTGCAGGCTTCCCGAGTAGATAGTAGCATGGCTTGGCGAAATGCAGAAAACAAAAATGCAGAGTAAAAAGATCGTCACCAATTTCATTTTGGACCCCCCCTTGAAAAATGATTAAAAAAACATTGATACGATGAATGCTAAAAATATCATCCTACCCTGCAAAGTCAATTATATTTTTTAACTTTTTTAAAATATTTTATGCTAATTCTGTACCCTGAAGGAACTCTTGGCCTTTTGACCATCGTATCAGGTTTTCAGTCGTGATATGCACGATTTGAGTCAAGGCTTCATGAGTCAAAAAGGCTTGATGAGAGGTTATCAACACGTTAGGAAATGTCAGCAGTCTCGCCAGATCGTCATCCGCCAAGCCGCGTTCGGAAAGATCCTCAAAAAAGACGCCTTCTTCTTCCTCATAGACGTCAAGGGCGACGCCGCCGAGCTGCCCCTGACGAATCGCCTCCAGAAGGGCGGCGGTTTCGATCAATTCACCTCGGCTGGTGTTGATGATAAACGCTCCTTTTTTGATGCGAGGCAATGTGTATTTGTTGAGCAGGTGACGGGATTCGGGTGTGAGGGGTACGTGGAGTGAAATAATATCCGCTGTTGTCAGAGCTTCGTTAAAATCAACAAATTTAATACCGTTTGCGTCGGCCCAGGCCTGATCCGGATATGGATCGTAGGCCAGGACTTCGGCTTCGAATCCTTTGAAAATCTGCGCGACGATTCGGCCGATTTTGCCTGCGCCGATTACCGCGACGGTTTTGCCCGCAACATTATGACCGACAAGACCATTAAGTTGAAAGTTAAACTCTCGAACACGGTTATAGGCACGATGAATTTTTCGATTCAACGTCAAAAACAAGGCCAAAGTATGTTCTGCGACGGCGTTGGGTGAATACGCGGGCACTCGCACCACTCGCAATTGCAATCGTCGGGCAGCTTCAAGATCGATATTATTAAACCCTGCGCTTCTGAGAACGATGAGTTTGACTCCAAGTTCACGAAATGTTTCAAACGTCTGCGCGTTGCCCTGGTCGTTTACGAACAAACACACTGCCTCGGAGCCTTTCGCCAATACGGCGGTATCGGCATTGAGGCGGGTATCGACAAAATGCCAGTCGATTTCACTTCTGGAGGGATGTTTCTCGAAAAAAACCTGAAACCAGGGCTTGGTATCGTAAAAAGTCACTTTGATCATGATTTTCTCCTTATACGCCTTTGATTTAAACGTATCGTAGTTTCGGACCCTGAGCCTGTCGAAGGGTCTTTTGTCTGCTTCCACCATGTCGCTTCGACAGGCTCAGCGACCGAAATTTTGGTATTTTTAATGCTGCGGCCATATTAAATCAAAAGCGTATTATTCCGATGTTTGTTTTTATTTTCGCAGAGATTGGAATGGTGTAAAGAAAGAATATTTCAGGATTTGCCGGACGTTTTTTTCGTCGGAATTGGTAAACCGACGTAGGCCATGACTTTTTGAATATCATCCCAGACATATTTTTTTGCGGGCGGATTTCGCAGCAGATACGCCGGGTGGAAAGTCGGCATGAGCTGGATGATATCGCCGGTATCCGTGCCCGGACCGTCAAGATGATATTCGTAAAATTGGCCACGGATTTTGGTAATCCCATCTTTGATATCCGGTAATAATCCTCGAACGGCCGAAGCGCCCAGCGCGATGATCACCTTGGGGTAAATAATCTGAAGTTGCTCCACCAGCCAGGGGGTACAGAGGCGAATTTCGTCGGGTATCGGTGTGCGATTTTGCGGCGGGCGGCACTTGAGCACGTTGCAGATGTAGACTTTTTCACGGGGAATATTCATGCCCTTGGTGATGATATCGGTCAGGAGTTGGCCGGCGCGTCCGACGAAGGGTTTGCCGGTTTTATCTTCTTCAAATCCGGGGGCTTCACCGACAAAAACAATATCGGCATCCGGATTACCTTCGCCGAAGACGAGATTGGTGCATGTTTTTTCCAAGCCGCAATGTTTCGAGCGTTCGATTTTGACACGAAGCTCATCGAGGAGTTTCTGTTTTTGTTTGACGCTGAGATTTTTGCCGGAAAATTTTGGAGCCGAAGGTTTTTGGGATGCGGTGATGTGCGATGAAACACCGGATGTTTTAGATGGTGACGCGGATTTTGCGGACTTTAAGGGGAATACAGCTTTACGGTGAGGTGCAGGTGACGCCGCAAGTTCCTGGGGGACAAAATGAATGCCCCAAAATTTCAATATATTTTTTTTCGCATTTTTTGCCATGGATTATTTCCTGTTTCGGTCCCTGGGTCTGTGCTCACCAAACTTAGGGGTCGAGTTCTTTATCCTTATCCTTTTCAGCCGTCAATTCACCGATCAAGGGTTCGGCGGTTGTATCAATAATTTTCACCTGACAAAATTTATTGTCCAGTTCAGGCCTGCCGTCAAAACGGACCATGAAATATTGATCGGCCCTTCCCTGACAATACCATATTCCATCCTGCCGGTCCACCTTTTCCACCAGCACTCGAACGGTTTGATCTGCGAATTGGTTCCGGAAGCGTTGCGCGAGGTGTTTTTCAAGATCGTTAAGTTTTGCGAGACGATTTTTCATTGTGGGTGAATCGATCATCAGGTCTGTCCACTCGGCGGCGGGGGTGCCGGGACGAGGGCTGAACGGGAAAATATGAATTTTCATAAATTCTGATTTTTCAGAAACTTCCAATGTTTTAAGGAAGTCGTCTTCCGTCTCTCCCGGGAAACCGACGATGATGTCCGTGGTCAGGGCAAGGTTGGGCATCATGGATCGGGCCGCCTGGACCGCGGCGAGGAAATTTTCCGAGCGATATTGTCGGCCCATTTTCCAGAGAACCCGATCGGAGCCTGCTTGAAGAGGCAAATGAAGGTGGCCTGCGATTTTATTACTTGAGCTTAGTATTTTTAACAATTCGCGTGTCAGGTCCATGGGTTCAAGACTTGAGAGACGCAATCTTCCCAAGTCTTTTATTTTCAGGAGATTATCGATTAATTGCACCAGGGGCTGGCCGGATGTGTCGAATCGGCTCTTGCGAGTGGTGGTCTTGCCGTAAGCGCCCAGAAAAATGCCCGTGAGTACCAATTCCTGGTGTCCTTCGGCGACAAGCCGTCGGGCCTGTTCGAGGACTTCCGTTTCTGCCACGGAACTGACATTGGGTCGTAAGTGTGGAATAATACAATAGGTACAGCCGGCGTTACAGCCGTCCTGAACTTTTAGAAAGGCCCGATGCCTGGATTGAAGGCTAAATGATTGGTCGATGGGACTTTGCAGAAATTTATGCTTGACGTTGGGCGTAAAAGAAGGTTTGATATAGGTATTATTAGGAGTGTCGCCTCGGATATCTCCGGAGCCGGAAGGTTCGCCGGACTTACCAGAGCGCTGCTGGGACAGATAATGTTCCAGGGCGGCCAATATTCCCTGACGATGATCGGCGATCAATGCAACTTGAGGATTTTCACGGATAGCCGGTTCGGCAACAGTGGCGTAACAGCCCAGAAGGACGATTTGACAATGCGGATAGAGTCTTGCCAGCTTGAAGACGAGCCGTCGCGATTTGCCGGCGGCAGTTAAGGTGACGGCGCAGCTATTGATAAGACACAGATCGGGCGTCTCTTTGTGAGAGGCCTCGATGAATCCGAAACGATCAAGCATTTGCCGAAGTTCGGTGGCTTCGGCTTGGGCGACTTTGCAACCGATGGTATAAATCTTATAAATACGCATAAGGAAAAAACCGGGATATTATTAACATAATAGTATAGTCCGCAAAGGTTTTTAAAGATTCTTTCAAAATAAAAACAACGGTCCTGCATCTGAGTTGACAGGAAAAGCCGAAAAAGATTATTTTTGAAAGAGTTATAAATACTGTGAACAAGAGCAAAAAGCAATTTAAACTCGTAGGAGATTGATACATGCCTGCATCCAAGGCTATCTGGGCTATCGATATCGGACAATGTGCCCTCAAAGCGCTGCATGCGAAAACGGTCGGTGACGACATCGAGATCGATAGCTATGTAATCATCCCACATGAACAGATTTTATCCCAGCCTGACGCGGATGAACCTGCCCTGATTCGCAAGACCCTTCAAAAATTTGTCGCGCAGCATACGGTTGGAAAAGACACGCTGGTGATTTCGGTTCCGGGACACCGGAGTTTTGCACGCTTTTCCAAGTTGCCGCCGGTCGAACCGAAGAAAATTCCCGATATTGTGCATTATGAAGCGACGCAACAGATTCCGTTCGGGATCGACGAAGTGGTATGGGACTATCATGTTTTCAAAAATGAAAGTTCGCCCGACGTCGAGGTCGGAATTTTTGCCATCAAACGCTCGATCATTTCGCAGTATTTGGGATATTTTCAGGAACTGGACCTTCATCCGACATCGATTCAGACGGCTCCGGTGGCCTTGTATAATGCCTGTGCGTATGAAGGGCTTATCGGCAAGGAAGCCACGATCATCGCGGATGTCGGCGCCCAGAACACCAATTTTCTGATCGCGGAAGACCACCGTCTTTGGCTGCGAAATATTCCTCTGGGCGGTAATAACTTTACCGAATCGCTGCAAAAAACGTTCAAGCTCGATTTTGCCAAAGCGGAAGACCTCAAGTGTACCGCAGCCACCAGTAAATACGCCCGAGCGGTTTTCCAGGCGATGCGTCCGGTCTTTTCCGATCTTTCATCGGAGTTCCAGCGGTCCAATGGTTTTTATACCTCGATCAATCGGGAAGCCGAGATTAATCAACTTTATGCGTTAGGCAATGCGTTCAAGTTGCCGGGGTTGCTGAAGTTTTTACAACAGAATTTGAACTTGTCGGTCAAAAAACTTGAGACTTTCAGCAAGGTCAAACTTGCCGGCAATATTAACGAAGCAGAATTCAGCGATAACGCGCTGACGTTGGCCGTCGCCTATGGCCTGACAGTCCAGGCGATGGGATTTGCGAGTGTGAATACCGACCTCATGCCCCCTGAAATCATCAAAGAGGCCATGTGGAAAACTAAACAATATTGGTTTGTCGGAGCGGCGGCGTGTCTGCTGCTGGCGGCGGGAGCGATCTGGATGAGAGGCCTCGGAGACGCCTCTGCGGTTCAGACGGACAAAGATCAAATCCAGCAGGTGATGAGTTCGGTTTCCAAATATTCCCGGTTTAAAAGCGAATATCAGCAGAATTCAAATTTGGATGGGATGAAAGACCCGCTGGTGGAAGAATTCCAGAAAATTTCAAGCAACCGTCTGATCTTACCGGAAATTTTACAGGTGATCAACGGAGCGTTGCCGGTTCCGCAGAAAGAACTGACCGCGACAGCGCCGGCGGATTATAAAAAGGCAGCCCAGACGATCGAAAGATCGCAGCGTAATCAGGTTTTTGTCAGTAAATTAGGACTGGATTATGTTCCGGACCTGACCGAAGACGCCATTAAAAGCATCGAAAACGCCAATCGGTCGGTGGGGAATTTGACAATAAGTCGAACACAAACTCAGGGGGACATGATGGGTGGTATGATGGGTGGACCGGGAATGATGCCCGGGATGATGGGTGGTCCTGGAATGATGCCTGGCGGTCCTGGAATGGGTGGCCCCGGAATGATGCCGGGTGGCCCTGGAATGGGTGGTCCGGGAATGGGCGGTCCGGGGATGATGCCCGGTGGACCTGGAATGGGGATGGGGGGAGGCGGCATGATGCGTCAGCGC
>JAAZAW010000317.1 GCA_012514125.1 Phycisphaerae bacterium
CAGCCGCTGGACAAATTGATAAAGATGATGATGGCGGAGTCCCCAGGCCCAAATTCGCATGGAACATTTTTCCAGCAAAGGGCTTTGACCGTTCCGAATTAAATCGTTTCGAAGTTCGGTGAGAATCTTCGCGATAGGAATTCGCGTTGGGCAGACTTGGCTACAGATGTCGCAGAGACTACAGCCTTTGACGAGATCGGGATAGGAGTCAAGCCCGAACAATAGCGGCAGAACCATCATGCCGATGGGGCCACTGTAGGCGCCGCCGTAGGCATGGCCGCCGAGATTACGGAAAACGGGACAGGCATTCAGACAGGCTCCACAGCGGATGCATCGTAAGACGGGCCAATAGCGTTGGCTCAGGATTTGCGAACGTCCGTTGTCGAGGATGATCAGATGAACTTGTCGAGGACCGTCATTTTCACTTGGGCCATGGATGAAGGAAGTGTATTGGGTGATTCGTTGGCCTGTGGCGTGGCGGGTGAGCACTTTGAGCATGACGGCGGCAGCGTTGAGATCGGGAACGATGCGTTCCATGCCCATCAGAGCGACGTAAATTTTGGGTCGGGTGGTGATGTATCGTCCGTTGCCTTCGTTGGTGCAAATGCCGATGAGTCCCGGGTCGGCGACGGCGAAATTGACACCGCTGATTCCCATATCGGCGTTGCGAAATTCTTCACGCAGAATTTTTCTCGCAAATTTGGTCATGACTGTCGGATCGGCAGGGCCGTCGTAATTGAGTTTTTTCTGAAACAAATCGGCGATATCGTTTTTACTCAGATGGACCGCCGGGCAGATCAGATGGCTTGGTTTTTGATCGGCCTGCTGAATGATGAACTCGCCAAGATCGGTTTCGAGAACGTTCAGATTTTGTTTTTTGAGAAACTCGTTGAGTTCAATTTCTTCGCTGACCATCGATTTACTTTTGACGATGTTTTGGACTTTATTCTTTTGAGCAATCGTCAGAACGATTTGCCGGGCCTGTTCGGCATCATGGGCGAAGTGAATTTGCACACCCGCGGATGAAAGGCGGTCGGTCAATTCCTGAAAATAGTGATCGAGATTTTGTAACACGTTGGTACGGATCGATTCAACCAATCGCCGGGTCTGTTCGAGGTCGTTCAATTCTGTTTTACAGATTTTCTTTTGATCGGCATATCGCCGACGGGTGGCGGAACCGATTTTATCCGCCAGGGTCGGATCGGCGAGCGATTGAACGGACCGTTCATAAAATGTATTGGTGTTTTTATACATCCGTTTCTCCCAAAGAACGAGCAACAAGCTGCGTCAGGTGCATGGCGCGGATCGGTGAGCCGAGGCGACTGGCGTAGCCGGTGATGTTCATGGCGCAACCGGCGTCGGAAAAAATCAGCCAGTTGGCACGGGTCTGGAGAATCGATTGGACTTTCTGATCCACGAGCTTTCGGCTCAGGTGCGGGAAGTTGATCGAAAAAGTTCCACCAAATCCACAGCATTGTTCCATATTTTCCAAAGGCCTGTAATCGAGGGCGGCGATTTGCCGGATCAGCGAAACGGGTTGATCGGAAAGATTGAGTTGTCGCAAATGACAGCTATAGTGATAGGTGACGGAATCTTCGAATCGGGCGTTGAGGGCTTGCAGATCGATGCGGGCAACATCGACAAGGAATTCAGAGAATTCATACACGCGGGAACCGAGTTTTTTCGCGCGTTCAAGCCAGGCGGAATCATTTTCAAAAAGCCGCAGGTAATGATGGCGGACCATGGCGGCACATGAAGCGGAGGGACACAAGATCGGACCATCGGTTCGTTCGAAGACTTCTATGAATTTCTGAGCGACGCTTCGAGCCTGGTCGAAATAGCCGGCGTTGTACATCGGCTGACCACAGCAGGTCTGATCGCCGGGACACTGCCATTTCCAATCCAGGCGATCTGCGATTTTGATCATCGCATGAAGGGCCTGAGGATAAAACGTATCCGCCAAACATGTGACAAAAATATTGAGTTTCACCCGACGCGCCTTTTTAAAAAAGCCATCACTTTTTCGGTCGGAGAACAATGAACCGGGTTCATGATCGATCCCCCGCCGGTTTCAAATCGTCTGTTGAACACCCCACATTTTTTAGATGTTTTTCAAAACACCCCACGTGCTTAGTATTGATAACCCCAATAAATCAAACCCAGAACAATACCGATCATACAACTAATCGTTCCAAGCCAGAAACCAAGCCAGCCGAATGTCCGAATTTTACTTTCCTCACTGGATGTACCTTCGAGGCCAAGCAAAAACCCCGCGGCGCCAAGGACAACAGACAGAAAGATCGCCAGCAAAGCCATGGGTTTGCGAACATGGCCAAGATCGAGCATTTTCTCCTGCAGGTTCAATTTCTGCAAAACGATAATTAACCCTGCCGATGCACTGAAGGCGGCGATCATCGCGCAAACAAAACCTGATGTTCCTAATAAAGCGATTTTCCTGGCGCGTTTTGCCATATCCCGTATTCCTTTTTTATCGTCCCGTCGCTGTTGAAAAGTGATTGCTTTGCATGCTCGATGTGCCTGGATTCAAAAATGAACACCACTGTCCATTGATCGGACATGGTTGTTGACCAACGTTTCGACACAAATCAAGCTAAAGTAATGTTAACTAAGCATACCATAGATCATATCCTTAAAACAAGGGCCAAAGTGGAAGGAAGTTGCCGTAAATCAAGATTTTGATGAGTGCTCATTACGAAAATTGGAGAATTTCGACGGATTTAACCCGAACAGGCGGTGAAAAATGATCAATTTTCGTCAATTCATGCTCAACAAGGGTCGAGTGGGATCATTGCGGAACGAAAACCTTATTTTTCCAGTTTCAGTCTGGCGTATTCATCGATCAGGTGGTAATTGACGGCTGAAAGCTGGGGAACCATCGAATATTGTGGCCCCTGGCAGTCAAGATACCGGGAGTAATTGTATCGGGCGATAAGAATTCGCCAGTCGCTTTCCGGGCCGAAGGTCCCACCCAGGGCGATGAGGTCTTTAATGGGCATGGCCAATTCGACGCTCCAGTATTCGTCCTTGTCTCGCCAGTCGTTGAGTGTGCCATGAACCCGGGCAGCCACCATAAGGCCACAACGATAGTCTTTCATGCTCGGCAAGCCCAGACGTCCTCGTCCGGGAAACCAGAAGCTGGTTTTTTTACCCAGCGGTGTACCATAGAGTTCCCAGTACCAGGTGAAACTGTCGGATTTGAGGAAAACTTCGCATAAATCGCCCAGTTTATAATGATGGTCCTGATCGTTTTTCCCTTCGGCGACGATATCGTCATCGCAGAATGTCGCGCCGATGTAAAGGTATTGATCATCCCAGAGAAGGCGAATCTCACCGGGAGCTTGAAGGATTTCTTCTTTTTCGATTTGAGCTTCCGACAGACCCAGCTGATAGACGCAGGCGTTCTGCCAGGCGGGATCGTCCAATTGGCCATCAAGCTTGATGGGCGTGGACGAATATTTGGCAACCAGAGTCATCAGAGGTTTTTCCGGAGTCGTTTTTTTTGCTGCCGAAGGACAGACCTTACCACAGCATCCGCCGGTGAGTAGAATTCCTGCGAGTAACAGACATCCTTGAAACATTTTCCTCATAATGCACCCTTTCTTTTACAAAAAATGGAAAATTATTTGTCGCTTTCTTCGGGCGAAAGATTAACCGAGGAGACTCTTGGATCCGGGAGCGCCGAGCCTTCAACCTGCAGAGGCTCGGGTTGACATTCCG
>JAAZAW010000318.1 GCA_012514125.1 Phycisphaerae bacterium
AACCCGCCGCCCCCGGGCGGCAACCGGGCCCGCCGGGCTCCCGAACGGGCCGCAATGGAGCTCAATTCGGGGCAAAAATTGTCTTCGATGGGGAGAAAAATGATGATCGCCAGACCGAACGGACAATCCACGGTCAGTCGCGGCAGAGAAGCGGATTGCTAGAGGTGGCCTATTGGTTTTTGTAATGGAACCCGACGA
The DNA here is from genome assembly GCA_012514125.1 of Phycisphaerae bacterium. Lineage (GTDB taxonomy): Bacteria > Planctomycetota > Phycisphaerae > JAAYCJ01 > JAAYCJ01 > JAAZAW01. Next base: position 199 of record JAAZAW010000318.1, read on the forward strand.
CTTTGCCGACGAAAGGCCTGAACGTTGTATGGATAGAAATAAAATCAAAGAATTGTGGTCTCTGCCATTGATGGAATTGATTCAGCGTGCGGACAGCGTGCGGCGCGAGCGCGTCGGCGCGAAACTGGAACTGTGCAGTATCCGCAACGCCAAGTCCGGGCAATGTTCGGAAGACTGCAAATATTGCGCCCAGTCGGTGCATCATAAAACCGATGTTCAGGTTTATCCGCTCGACTCGGTGGACCAGATGGTCCAGGCGGCGGCGACCGCCAAAGATATCGGCGTACAACGATTCGGCATCGTTACAAGCGGTGCGGCTTTGTCGCATGACGAAGTTGCACGCGTAGCCGAGGCAACGAGTGAAATTCGATCCAGGATCGGTATCAAGGTTTGTGGTTCGCTGGGCATCCTTCATCAAAACGACCTGCAATTACTCAAAGAAGCAGGTATGGAGCGATATCATCATAATATTGAAACATCGCGGCGTTTTTTTCCATACATCACCACGACGCATACATTTGACGACCGCATCGCGACGATTCACGCCGCCCGGAACGTGGGAATGGAAGTCTGCTCCGGCGGGGTCATCGGACTGGGTGAAACGATTGATGATCGTATCGACATGGCGATATGCCTCAGGGAACTCGATGTCGATTCCGTGCCGATCAACGTGCTGGTTCCGGTCAAAGGCACGGCCCTGGAAAATCAGGCGTTGATTTCGTGCAATGATGTTATTCGCACCCTCGCCATTTTTCGTATCGTTCTTGGAAATAAAGCGATTCGCCTGGCAGCGGGCAGAGAGACGGTCCTTAAAGATTTTCAGGCTTTGGCTTTTCACGCCGGCGCCAACGCCATGCTCATCGGAGGATATCTGACCACACGCGGACGCTCGGTGCAGGAAGATCACAATCTCGTTGCGGAAGTGCTCGCATCATGGTAGATTTCGACGCTTTTCTTCATGAACGTTCCACACAGGGACTTGGTAGAAAACTTCGCGCCGCCGAGACGCGGCACGACGGTAGAGTTGCCTATCATGGATGCGACTATGTCGATTTTTCGTCCAACGATTACCTGGGACTGTCGAATCATCCGCGTTTGATCCGGGCGGCAATCGAAGCAACACAAACTTTCGGTGTCTCCGCGTCCGGTTCCCGTCTGATGAGCGGAAATCTTCGACTCCATCAGACGCTGGAGGAAAAAATCGCCGAGTTCAAAAACAAACCCGCTGCGTTGTTTTTTAATAGCGGCTATCAGGCGAACGTCGGTATCGTCGCGGCGATTTGCGGTAAAGGCGACGCGATTTTTTCAGATCGGCTCAACCATGCCAGTTTAATCGACGGCATGAAACTTTCGGACGCCGAGTTTTTTCGATTTCGACATAACGACCCGGAACATCTCGAATCGTTGCTGAAAAAACATCGTAAGAATTTCGCAGACGTGTTGATCGCTACGGAAACGGTTTTCAGCATGGACGGCGACCGAGCGCCGCTTGAAGCGATGGTCGAACTGAAGGAAAAATACCACTGCCGCCTTTTGGTCGATGAAGCCCACGCCACCGGACTGTTTGGTCCGGCCGGCAGCGGTATGGTCGAAGAACTTAACCTGTCGGAGCGGGTCGATTTTATCATGGGCACGTTCAGCAAGGCGATGGGCAGTTTCGGAGCTTACCTTGCGTCGTCACACACGGCGATTGAATATTTGATCAACGCCTGCCGAAGTTTTATCTATTCGACCGCCCTGCCGCCTGGTGTGGTTGCGGCGAATATCGAAGCGATTGATCTTGTTCGTGAAGAACCTCAGTGTCGGCAAAAGGTTCTTCAGAACGCCCAGTGGTTCCGAAATCAACTTCGCCATGCCGGACTTAAAGTCAAAGGCGATACGCAGATTGTCCCGGCGGTTCTGGGCGACAATCATAAGACCCTGGCCGCCGCTCAAAAACTTCAGCAAAAAGGCTATTGGGTCACGCCCGTTCGTCCGCCGACCGTACCGCCCGGACAGGCGTGTTTACGATTTTCTATCACCTTCGCTCACGAACGTTCGACTCTGGAAAAGGTAATTCATGACCTGCACGACTGCGCAATTTAATCGCCTGGATCGCGGTTATAATCGCGACATGGTTCTAATTCCCGGCTGGGCAACGGACGTTCGTATTTTCGAGCCGTTGTTCGCCGATGCCGCGTCCACATCATCGGCTGTCGTTTCTGAAAAGGCGGGAATCCATCTTCCTGTTTTGCCGTATAATATCATTCTCCCGACAGGCATTGTCCCGGAAACCTTTGCCGACGATCTGCACCATTGGCTAAGCGCCCGCAATCTTCAAAACGTCTCGCTGTTGGGCTGGTCGATGGGCGGATTTCTTGCAGCCGAGCTTGCCGGAAAATTTCCATCACAGGTTCATGAACTTTTCCTGTTGAGTGTTCGTCAAACGTTCGACCCGCAAAGTCTGGATGATATCAGGCAACTTCTTGAAAAAGATCGTCGGGCGTATTTGTACGGTTTTTACTTGCAATGCTTTCGGCATTGTTCGCGAGAAATCATCGCGCAGTTCAAACGTACACTGCTCAAGCCTTACCTTGAGTGCATGACTCTGCCGGAATTACTGCGAGGACTCGATTATCTGGCGAGGACGAAAATCGACACGACGAGGCTGTCTGCCATTCCGGCAATTCATTTTCTTCATGGCCTTCTCGACGAAATCACACCCGTCACGGAAGCACAAAACCTTGCATCCGCGATTTCCGGTGCATCTTTTCACTGCTATCCGAACCTGGGACATCTTATTTTTTACGATTCGGCATTTCGTGAGGGCTTCAATGAATAAACAGCAAATTACACGAAATTTTTCACGTTACGCCGATCTCTACGACGATTACGCCCAGGTACAGCGACGTTCCGCGCAGGATTTGGCGAAAGAATTCGACATCGCCCCACCGCATTCGATTCTTGAAATCGGCAGCGGAACGGGCCTATACACACATTATTTGCGAAAACGTTTCCCAGACGCGAAAATCTTCGGCGCCGATATCTCCGAGCCGATGGTTGCACTCGCACAACGAAAATATCCTGACGATAATATATTTTTCTTTGTAGCCGATGCGGAAAAACTGCCGATCGCGAATCGGTTCGATCTCGTTACATCCGCTGCGTGTTTTCAATGGCTTGAAAATCCCGAACAAACACTGACAACTTGTTTTGATCGACTCGAAACGCATG
>JAAZAW010000319.1 GCA_012514125.1 Phycisphaerae bacterium
ACCTGCAACTGGGGCGAAGCTCCCTATAGCAGCGATACGGCGATTGATCTGGTCAACAGTGTTCAAACGGCTTTGACGGCGGTTTCAACGGCAGGAACATTGAGTTATGATTTCTGGGCCTCGGATCGAAGCGACATGCCGTCGATGAATAGCAGTCTGGCAATCGGAGTATGGAAGGGAGTCACCAGCAATCTGGCGTTTGATTCCGGCGATGGCAATCGAGGAGCGGTGCTGACGTTCCGGTATGACGATCAGAAGAAGGCAGCTTTGTCTGCTTCGGATTTACGAAACCGAAACCTGTTGATTGTTCGATGTAATTACGACAGTCAGAATCAGGTCTGGGTTAAGGCGGATGAAATTCGAACTTCACTTGATGAAACGAATAAGTTAACTACCTCCAGAAAACTCACTGAGGTAACGGATTTGAATTCACTGTTTATTGTGGTGTATCCGATCATGGGCGACGCGAATCTTGACGGCTATGTGGATGTCGGCGATCTGGGTATTCTTGCCGCCAATTATGGTATGACCAGCGGGGCGACCTGGCTGGTGGGTGATTTCAATGGTGACGGCGCGGTGAATGTCGGTGATTTGGGCATTCTGACGGCCAATTATGATTCAACTGGCGATTCGATCATTGGAGATTTCAATGATGATCAAGTATTGGACGAAAACGATCTGGAACTGTGGATGAAAAGTTTTGATTTCGAATAGTCGGGTAGGTGGATATTCATTGAAAAAAGTCCGGTCGGGTAGATTTTTTAAATTCACCATTTCATCAAAATGATAATGAACGTGGATCGATAGAATAAGATTTCCGGAGAATACAAACGACCGCTGGCGGAATTGACAATCATCGGCGAATGAACCCAACGGTGTATTTTTATTCATGAAAATACACTCTACCATTGGGTTGGCGTTCATTGTTGGTCTGACGATGATGGGGTTGGTGCTGGTCAAATGGGATGAATAAAAAGGATTGTTTCTTCCTGGCGTTCCTTGGCGTCTTGGCGGTTCAAATCGAATTTCGGGCCATAGAAAGAAAATGAACGTCGAACATTCAACGTCCAACGTTCAACTTCGAACAAAGAAAACATTTGCAACCTTTCATTTGATGGATTCGACGTTGGAAGTTCAATGTTGAATGTTCAATGTTCATTTTCATATTTGTGAACTTCCCATGTTGAACGAAGAGACGATGGATTCCCGCCGGAGTTTATCCTCGCGAAGGTGGGGATGACACAGAGGTGGGTGCGACCCATTCTACGGCAAATTCTTCTACTCAATCGACTTTGCTGACGATTTCAGCCTCCGCGACTTTTTTTCGACTTTTCCAGACTTTCCGACTTTCGTTTGACGGACCGCTTCTCCTGCCCTTTTGTGTCGGTGGGAACTATTCCGCAGGCCGAGAAACCCAGTTGGGTAATAGAACCCAATATCAGCCTGAATAAGACATTAATTTCACTGGTACAAAATTTGCTCTATCGTTTCAAAAAGGGTACACTATACCTTATTGGTATCTGAAGCTTTTGCATCCGGGAGACGAGATGCCGGAATTAAAAATAAAAATAACAATAACAATCTTTTTGGCGATGATGGCTCCCATAGCGTTCGTCCAGGCTGCCCCATCGACTCAGCCGACAAGTAACACCGCGGTCAGCGCCCGCGTCTTGAAAGTCATCGGTCGGGTTCAACACAGCCCCATCGATCGCGACGCCTGGCAGGATACCCGTGAAGGCGATGTCCTGAGCGACGGCACGCGCATTCGCACCGGCTTTAAAAGCGCCGTTCAGCTTCAACTTCATACCGCCGCCGTCGTCCAGATTCAAAGCGCTACCCAGGTGGCTCTGACCGAGTTGGCCAGGTATGAAAACACCGAAAAAACACGCATCGGCCTCAAGTACGGAAAAATCCGCGGCGGCATCATCCAGGAAAAAATCGACAGCGATTTTCAGATCGTCTGCCCCGCCGCCGTCCTTACCCGCGAAGGAACCTGGGGCTTCGAGATGAGTTACGACCCCGCCACCGAAAATTTCTACGTCGGTCTCGACACCGACGGTCTGGTCCGCGTCCTGCAGACCTCCACCGGCCGACGCATGGGCATCCTCCCCGGCCAATACGTCACACAATCCATGCAGGCCTGGTTCAAAACCGCCCAGTTTGAAGATATGGTCGATCTGGTCGATCAGTTCGGAACCACCACGATCGAAAAACTTTTCTATGCCTCGAATTCCGGCGGTCTGACCGCGGCAGACCCCACCGGCAACAGTTTTGCATCATCATTTAAACAAGGCCTCGTGAATTTACTCAACGGCATTATTTTTCAGCAAAAACAACAGGACAAAATTGAGCAAATACAAAGCATCCGAATCGCTCAAAACTTTATCCGAACCCTGAGAGACCGGTCGGCTCAAGCGGAATCTCGGCAACCACGGATCGAACAAAAAAGGTTCGTCCACTTCCGCAAAAAATAATGGGGGCGACACGAGTGAACATTTTCAAAGGCCTCACGCTTGAAAAATATGCATCCTCCGGATCGCACCGCCTCGTTTTCCTGATTCTGGTTTCTTTGCTCGTTGGCTGCCAAGCTCCATCGTTACAAAATCCTCCGCCCACTCTTCCGCAACCGCCCGATGAAACGCTCGCTATAGAGTTGATCTACCCACCTGCCCCCGTCTTTCTCAATGCTCAGGGTTTTCGTCATGCCCTGAATGAACTATCGAATCAATTGACGCTCTTATACATCCAGACCCCGCTTCGTCCATTGCCCGCCGACGAACTCACCGCCGTCGTCGCGATTCAAAAACGTTTCTATCGCTATGGCCTGCGTGTGTTGTTCATCGATCTCAATACCCCTGAACACTGGCCAAGCCTGAAAAATCAGCTTGAATCCGCCGGAGCCAATTTTCCCGTCGCCTATATCGATCGTTCTTCCGGCGACTGGTTAAATTCCTGCTTGCACACCGGGCCGATTTGCGATAATCAGTTATATATCATCGATGCCGGACGACCCGGGACCGAACAAATATTGCCGGTCCCCAAGCCCTGGACCATAGCGAAGCTCAGTGTCAAAGTAAAACAATTTCTAACCGCACGAGCGTCCGGAAACGCTCGATCAGAAAAGGCTATATGATATGTACATGATAGAAATTCAAGATCAGTTCACCGGCGCCCACGCCGTCGTCCTTCCCAGTGGCGAACGTGAACCCTCCCATACCCATTGCTGGCAAATTCGCCTCTTCCTTACTCGAAAAGAACTCGATCAACACAACATGGTCATCGACTTTCACGCGGTGCAAACACTCTTAAAGGAAATTCTCTCGCCGCTGCAAGGCTGCGACCTCAACCGCAACGAGTCCCTGGGCCCATCGCCCACCGCCGAACTCGTCGCCCGGTTTATTTTCGATCGGCTCACCAAAAAACTTGCGGCAATCGCTCCGGATGTCCGCGTAAAGTCTCTCGGGGTCTCCGAAGCCCAAAACTGCTGGGCCTGGTATACCCGCTGTTAATCTAAAGCGTCTTCTTCCACGATTTTATCTTTTACATTACCTAAAATCGCCTGAACGATCCCATCCGCGTCCTGCCGATCCGCCTGCCCCGAAACAACGTGTCCATGCCGACGAATCTCCTCACTCGTTACAGGCCCGATACTGATCATCTGCGATTTACGAATCTTGGGAGTCAGGTGATAACGTTCCGCCAGACCAAAAAATCCCCTCGCGGTAGAACTGCTGGTAAAAACCACCATGTCGATCGATCTGCTTTTCTCAAGCCACTCCAGCGTCACAGGCTCAATCGTCTCGACAAAGTCCGTCCGATACGCCGCCACCTGCATCACCCTCGCTCCCGCTCCCTCAAGTTGCTTAGCCATCTGCCGACCCGCCAGCTCCGCTCGAAACAATACGATTCGTTGCCCCGAAATATTGCGTCCCATCAATCTTGTCGTCAGACATTTGGATGTAAAC
>JAAZAW010000320.1 GCA_012514125.1 Phycisphaerae bacterium
ACGCAACCTGTCGCCGATTTGTATCCTGCCCGACGATCTCCGGTAGTTGTGGTATGGCTAGCGTAAACTTTTCCATACCCCTGGTACAAACTTGCATAAACCGAATCATAGGTCCATTGAATATCTTTTGTACCGGATAGAAAACAATCCGATACAATCGGGACAGCCCAGGACACACTTGTCAACAACATCGTGAGTAATCCGGCACTTCGTATCATGATTTTTCTCATCTTTACTCCTTTCTTTAACGACCGGTCCTAAAGAATCACCGTCCCAACCTTCTTTACCAACAGCAATCCCATGAATAACAAACCTGCCATGAGCATAAGCCCAAGACTGCTGCAAATCGAAGAAACGGTCTATTGGGTATCACCCACGTCGTCACTAACTCTCTGGCCGAAGACTTTGGCATAGTCGGCTTCGAAACTCAATCCGCTCGGTAAGCCCGTACTTAAAAACAAAGATTGATTTCTTTTAAAAACCTTTTATCCTTTTACCGAATCCGCTTCGATGAGTTCCAATGGAACCACGATTTTCTGAGGAGAATCTTTTTTTTTCCTGTCGGATGATTTGCATCATCCGCTGCATCGCTTTTCGGCCAATTTCCAAAGGAAATGTGGCCAGGGTGGCCGGCTTCGGCCGGCTGATTTCGATAAAACTATCATTATCGAACGTCACAATACTGACGTCTGCCGGACATTTCAATCCGTTGGCCTGCAACGCATGGAGGATCATCGGCACACCCATCGACGAGGGCGTCACCAGGGCAGGCGGGACATCGCCTTGCGATATCCACTGCATCATTACCGTCTCAAAAGCCTCCAGTTCCACCGCCTGCGTGTAACGGCAATCCTTCTGCTGCAGCTCGATTCCCATTTTATTGAGTTGAAGTTTGAACCCATCGAATCGTTGCGACCACGAAATCACCTCGGGAGGTCCGCCCAGCCAGCCGATCCGTTTGAATCCTTTGCTCATCAGGTACTTGGCTGCCATCATTCCTCCCGCGACGTTATCGGAGATCACCGAATCGACGCCCAACCCTTCATGCTCGTGGTCAGCCAACACCACTTTAATCTTTCGTTCCAAAAGCTGCTCCACCAACCCCCGATCCGAATTTCCCAAAAGAATGACACCATTGGATCGCTGGTAGCGGAGCAACTGATCACCGGCATTTTGATCCGTCTCGCAATAACTCACCGCATAATCAACCTGGCCGTCTTCATGAGCCTCCTGCTGAATCCCCTGAATCACCTGCATTTGGAAACCACCGGCCACCCCTTCGTTTTTGGGCGAAAGATGGCACATCACCAGCTCAATAAAAATAGGATACTTTCCTTCTCGCCGGCCCACCAACAGCCGTGCCCGCCGATTCGGCTGATATCCCATTTCCCGAATGGTCTGCAGAACAATCTGCCGCGTTTCTTCCGAAATATTGGATTTACCGTTAATAACTCGCGAAACGGTCGAATGGGTGACTCCCACTTGTTTCGCGATATCCCGAATTGTAACGATATTCGCCACTTTAAAAATCCTGCAACGGTTCTTTGTTTTGATCTTTATGCACAATTCACATATCTCATGCACACTGGTGCATTATAAATAATTTAGGTTTTTATGTCAAGACGATTTATTGTAATTTTTGTAATTCAAGATATGGCAACTCGTATCGACGAGCCGGGTGAATTTTCCGGTAGTGTGCGTCTTGACGGAATGGCACTTCCTTAAGAATGGAAAAAGACGATTTTCAGTGAGATTGATAATCATCCTGATTATCTGAAATCTTATTATAATGCATCGAATGGCATGTTTAGAGCTATTTTGCCTGTTTATTACCCCTACTGTATATTTACGTTTTTCAAGCTTAAGGAAGTGCCATTCCGTCAAGACGCACCATACAGACGCTTCAGAAAGCCACCGTCGCATGATGCCAGAAAATTTGGGCAGACACCTGCTGAACTTTGTAAAGCCAGCGTTCTTCCTCGCAAAGCTGCAAACACAGCGTGATCGAATCGTCGTAGCCGACAATTGTGAGCTTTTCTTTTTCTATATGTTTAATACCTGACGACTACCCGTTTATCAGCAATTTATGACTTTTAGAAGAACAGTTTTCCTTAAATGGTTTTATATCGACCAGCTCTGTCGGCCTCATTTCCTTCTTGAGAGAACCGAGGCCTTCATTGCGCAGATCCGCCATAATCTGTTTTTCTTCCGCTTCGTACAGTTTCCAAATCACCCGCAATCCTTCCAGGCTGCTTACCGGGTCCGTCAGAGGCTGCGTGTTGTTTTCGATACAATCCAGGAAATGACTCATCTGACGAATCATGGGTTTGACTTCATCGGATTTCATCAACACCGTTTCCTGCCCATTGACATGAACGCTCAACGTCCCTTGAGCGATGTTGAGTTCGAGCATTCCACCGGTGCAATGCGCGTGAAATGAATACCCCAGCTTGGTACCGCGAGCGCCCCAGGTGCCGAAGTGATAGCCCATCTTGCCGTCCTCGAATTCAATCACGACGTTGCTGGTTCCTTCTTTTTCCATCCAGGGCGTGCCACGGCGAGTTCCCATATGCAGCCCCCGCACCGGTCGCCCCAGAAACCAAAGCAACAAATCCACATAATGACAGCCATGACTGAAAAATTGTCCTCCACCCAACCGCCTCGCTTCCAGCCCCCAATGACCCGTCGGATATTCGGTATGCTGCTCGGTCCAGATCGAGACCTGAAATATCTCGCCATACTCCTGAGAATCGATAAGCTCCTTCATTTTCAGCACCAGCGGATGATATCGCATACAATAAGCCACCATAAGTTTACGATCAGCCTTCCGGGCCGCCGCAATCATCTGCCGACATTCCTCTTCGGAATTGGCCATCGGCTTTTCCACCAGTACGTGCTTGCCGGCCGCCAGAAAATCCAGCGCCGCCCGGCAGTGCAGATCGTGCGGTAACGAGAGCAGAACGGCATCGACTTTGTCGTAAATCTTCCGGTAATCGGTTTCCACCTGTCCGGAACCGACCTGGTCCACAACGGCCTGTGCCCGTTCGGGAATAATGTCCACCAGGTGCGTCACTTCCATGCGATCGGATAACGACTGTATATTCTGGGCGTGGGTTTTGGAGATACCCCCACATCCGACCCAGCCCATTTTGATCTTTTTCATCATTCAACCTTTCTGTCAAACGTGATAGATAATTTCAGACACATTACAAGTTCTCAAAGATACCCTACGAAAGAATCATTGCCCTTGCTCTATGTGTATGATACATTACAATTGAAATCAGATGAATGGACAGGAGATGCAAAAAGATGGATAATATCTGCGCCTGGATTGAAAAGATCATTCGCTACGCAGAATCGCACCCCCATCTGCCATTAAAATACGCCGGAACAGGAAGCAGTTGGGGGACCATGCCGGCACCGTGCATCGAACTGACGTACATGTTTGAGGGCGAA
>JAAZAW010000321.1 GCA_012514125.1 Phycisphaerae bacterium
CAGATTCAGTTTTGCGATGAACTCGGTGATCAGTGGAAAGTTGACAGTTGGCTGGTGAGCCATCAGCATCCGGACGCCCACTGGTGCGAGCGCTTCTGTGAGGCCATCAGCAAAGTTCTTACGGATGAGAGTCGGCGAACGATTATCCAGATCAAAGAGGCCAGCCGGAATGAAAAAGCGGGGCTGCGAGGAATTGACGTCTATCGGAGTGTCCTCGAAGGCAAGGCGACCACACTGGCCGATTGCCTGACCTGGCTGAGGGGACATCGGGCCGAGGGCATGTGTCACTGGTTGCCCTGCCATTGAGCGGGTTTTAGTCCCTTCGTGACCTGACATTTCTATCATTTTGGGGCAAGGATATTTCTGCAGCTTGACATGGACGTTATAGCCGACTATTCTAACGGCATGAATATTCTGATCACGAATGACGATGGGATTTTGGCTCCGGGGCTTTCTGCGCTGGCGAATTGTACGGAAGATTTGGGGCGGTTGTTTATTGTCGCGCCGGAAACTACGCAGAGCGCGGCGGCTCATTCGATTACCTTGACGGCACCGCTGATCTGCGCGAAGGTGCAATTGCCTTCGGGGAAGTCGGGGTATAGTGTGGCGGGACGGCCTGCGGATTGTGTGAAGCTGGCGATGGTGGAATTGTTGCCGTCGATGCTTGATGGCGAGGGACGGCCTGATATGGTTTTGAGCGGGATTAACGCGGGGTCGAATATCGGGATTAATGTGCTTTACAGCGGGACGGTGGCGGCGGCGATCGAGGCAGCGTTTTTTAAAGTGCCGGCGGTGGCGTTTTCGCTTTGTATTAAAGACAAGATCGATTTCGATTACGCTGGGCGGGTGGCCAGGCAGGTGTTGAATCGGTTGATGGGGCATCATGTCATGAAGCCCGGGGTGGCGATTAATGTGAATATTCCGCCGGTGGAGTGCGGTTGGCCTAAGGGGATTCGCGTCGTGCCGCAATCGACGCAGTGCGGGAGCAATATTTTCGATCGTCGGCTTGATCCGCGGGGGAGATTGTATTTTTGGCTTACGGGGGAGACGGGGATCGAAGCAGAACGGGGGACGGATCTGGCGGCGATTGCGGAGGATTATGTTTCGGTGACGCCGCTGATGTTCGATTTGACGAATCGGGAGGAGATGGGCGAGTTGAAGAAGATGGTGGAGGATTAGGAAGTCGGGGCGTGAGTGGGGATTATGTTCGTTTGAATTGACGTTTTAAGTCGGTTAAGGTCATTTGCAATGCGGTGGGTCGGCCATGGGGGCAGGAGCTGATCATGTCTACTTTGTCGCGATATTCCAGTAAGCTGCGGACTTCATCGGGTTTGAGGGGATCGCCTGCTTTGACGGCGGCTTTGCAGGCGATGGATTGCAGGATGTGTTCCAGGACCTGCTCGGGATCGAATTTTGCGGAGTCGGTGCCGAGTCGGCCTAAGAGGTCGTCGATGAATTCGGCGGCGTTAAGCTGGGTGATGATTGTCGGCAGGGAATGAATGGCAGGGTTTGCGGTCCGAAGGGTTCGACCTCGATGCCGGCTTGGTCGAGTGAAGATTTGATTTGCTCGACATGGGCCATTTGTGCGGGCGTGAGGTTGATCAGATCGGGCATGAGCAATTTTTGTTTGAGGACCGGCCCGGAGTTGACACGGGATTTGAGCTGTTCGTATAAGACGCGTTCGTGCATCGCGTGTTGATCGACGATCATCAGGCCGTCGGGTGTTTCGACCACCAGATAGGAATTGTGAATCTGGAGATACGGTGTGGCGGTAGACGAAGGGGGTAAGACTTCATCCGAGGGTGATTTTTGGGGTAACGGTTCGGAGGGGGAATCCGTTATGGGGGGAAATGCGGATTTAATGGGTTCGTCGGCCGGCTTGGGTGTGGCCGAAGGCGAGGGAGGGGTATTGTTGTAATGGGTTGATTCGCCATAAGGATGGCTGTTTTGGGATTTGGGCGGGAAAAACTTGATTTTTGATTGCGTGCTTTGGCTGTTGGTTCGGAAGAAGTCTTTCATTGCTTCTTTGATTTTTTGTTGGTGCTCGGCGGTGTTTTCCGGTTGAGTGCCGGCGGGCGAATCGGCTGATTGGGTCGATTGGGCCAGGCTGAGTTCCGCGGTCAGATCGGTCGAGAGGAACCGTTCTCGGATGGCACCCAACACGAGCGAATGAATGAGTCCGGAATCGGCGAAGCGCACTTCGCTTTTGGTCGGATGGACGTTGACATCGACGATGGAGGGTTCGATTTCCAGAAAGAGAAAGCCCACCGGTTGGCGATCAGGGGGCATGAGTCCGCGATAGGCTTCTCGGAGGGCGTGGGTGATGAAACGGTCTCGGATTGCACGTTTGTTGATAAAAAAGTACTGCCAGTTTGCCGAGGACTTGGCCTGCGAGGGTCGGCTGAGGTAGGCAGTGAAGGTGATGTTTTTGGTTTGTGTGAAAACCTGAATCAGGCCGTCGGCCAGTTGCGGGTTGAAGATGTCGCTGATTCGTTGACGGGGCGAATCGGTGGCGGAGAGTTGGAGTAATTGGCGGTTGCCGTGCATCAGGGAAAAAGCGACGTTCGGATACGCCAGAGCGAGACGAATCAGGTGTTCCTGGCAGTGGTTTAGTTCGGTGGCGGTGGTTTTGAGGAATTTTCGTCTGGCGGGTGTATTGAAAAATAGGTTGTGCACTTCGATGGTGGTGCCGGGGGAACCGGCGCAGGGAGTTTTTTGGCTGATTTGTCCGCCGTCGACTTCGATGGTTTGGCCGGAGTCGTTTCCGGGGACGACGGAGGAAATTTTGAGTTGTGCCACCGAGCCGATGCTTGCCAGGGCTTCGCCGCGGAATCCCATGGTGGAAATGGACCAGAGGGCGTCTTCATCGGCGAGTTTGCTTGTGGCGTGGGGTGTGACGGTGAGGGAAATGTCTTCCGGATCGATGCCTCCGCCGTTATCGACGACGCGAATGAGTTTACATCCGCCCTGCTCGAGGAAGACATCGATGCGAGTGGCGCCTGCGTCGATGGAATTTTCCACGAGTTCCTTTAAGACGCTTGCGGGACGTTCGATGCACTCGCCGGCAGCGATTTTATTGACCAGATGTACAGGTAATACTTTGATTTTGCTCATTTATTGTCCCGATGATACCGTTTCAAAAAATCTCCAATATTATACGCGCATCGGGGTCAGGAGGAAAGGATTCTGCGGAGAAATCCGATCTGGTGGGTTTGCCGCAGGTCCATCGCCAGCATTTCATCGAAGAGTTGAGTAAATTGTTCGGTCATTCGATCGACGGTAAATTTTTTTCGTACCCGATCAGAGCCGGCGAGGGCAGTTTGTTTGCGAAGTTCGGTATTGGGGATGATTTCGAGAATTCGTTTTGCCAGAGTGTCGGGGTCCAGCGACGGATAAAAGAATCCGGTTTGATTGTCGGTGATTATCTCGTCCATGGAACCGATAAAATTCGACATGACGGGTACTTTCGCCGCCATGGCTTGCAAGGCGACGATGCTCAGGCATTCCTGCCATTCGCTGACGATAGAGACCAGATCGAGTCCGGGCAAGAGTTTTTCGATATCGTCGCGGTGGCCCAGCAGGGATAGATAAGGTCCGAGTAAAGCGCTTCCCGAAGCGCGGGCGCGAACCCTGTCGCGAGTCGGGCCGTCGCCGATGATGAAAAAGTGAACTTTGCGGTTTTGTTGAACGACTTTTTGAGCGGCCTGGATGAAAATATCGTGACGTTTGCTGGGGCGAAGATTGGCGATCATGCCGACGGCAAAGACATTTTCGTCCGCCAAACCCAGAATCGCCCGGGCACGATCTCGCCAGCGGTCGGAGTCGTATCGTTCCGGTTCGATACCGTTGGGGATGCAGACGATTCTTCCCGCAGGCACACCGTCCCGCCAGGCTAGACATTCCCGATGGCGGTGTCCCAGCGCTATAAATCGATCGACCAGAGGATAAAGGACGCGGTTGGATTGTTCGAATTCCGGATGGCCGGGCTGGGAATAGGTATGCGACCAGACAGCCACTTTTATGCCTGCGGCTTTGGCGGCGAGAGTGCCCCAGAACATGCGATTTCCGCCTGAACCGACCGGGACAATAATGCGAACCGCGTTTTTGCGGATGAGACGAAGGAGCCTGGGAAGGACATTGAAGTCGAAGGTATGGTTCAGGACTTGGGCGTGGACGTCGATTCCTTCGTTGCGGAATTTTTCCGCCATGGGGCCCGCTTCGCCCAGACATACCACCATGGGTTTGTATCGACCGAGCGATCGAAGTTTTTGCACCAGGCTCAGCAGGACGTTTTCCATTCCGCCGGGCCAGAGGCTGTGAATTATGAACATGATGCCTGTTTGTTGTTCCGCCATATCGACTCCGCAAACTTCCAGACGCCTAAAAGCAGTCCTTTTATTTGATCCAGATGCCTCCGCCGGTCGCCTAAAAATATGAAAAGCACTTCCGTCGTCAGCAGCATGGCAAGATTATAACCGATCAATAGCCATTCGCCCACGCCGAGTGGACCTTGTTTATTATTTATATACAAATAGTTGCAGGAGGTTTCAATTCCCAGGCGTTTTGCATCGGGTCGGGCGGCAGGGTCGGTGTGATGAATCACGCCCGTTTGGGTTATTCGAGCCAGAATACCGTTTTTTGATAATCGGATGGAAATCTCTTTATCTTCGCCCATGGCTGAGCCTGTCAGGGTTTCATCGAAACCGCCAATTTGATCGAGACATTCGCGGCGAATCGCCATCGAACCGCCCTGCATGAAACGAATTTTTTCAAGCTGATTCATGGAGGCAAGTTTGCCTGTCAAGCGGGTGTAGGGGATAAACCGTCTGCCCCCTGCCCAGAGGCCCGCGAGGCGATAACAGGTGTCGATGATTCGTCGTCCGCGATTTTCGCGGGCCTGCTCGATGATCGGCAGATCGACGCCGGTTAATTGTTTGGTGGTGTCTGCTTCAAAAACTTTGATAACCTGGTCCAGTGCATTGGGCAGTAATTCCGCATCGTCGTCGAGATATTGAATTATTCGCCCTTTTGACAATCGCCAACCGATATTTCGGCTGATCGTAAGTCCCCGCCGATCTGCCGGTTTATTAAAATATACCAGTTCGACGCCCTTTTCCGCCGTCCGTGTTTTCCATTGGGTAATGAAATCCGGATCAAGTTCACCGTCGTCCACAATGACAATTTCTCGCGGCAGGGTGAGTTGTTTGAGACAACTTTCCAATGCACCGGCTAAGCGTTCGGGGCGATTGTATGTGCATATCACAACGGTGATGTCCATGGATGATATTATCGCGATAAAACGGTTTTTGTAAATGATGGAGATTGTAAAATTGCGAATCGTTGTGGAATGTCGGTTTTATCAATTCATCCCTGGTCGCGGTGTTGTTCCGACGAACAACATTAATTGGAGAAGTGCTGGAAAAAGAGGAAGGTTATCGGTATAGTACTGATGTCGCGCCCGTAGCTCAGTAGGATAGAGCACCGGTTTCCTAA
>JAAZAW010000322.1 GCA_012514125.1 Phycisphaerae bacterium
CTAATTCCATTTACTTCGTGCGCGGGGGCTAATGTCACGATATCCCGATTTCGAAGCTCATACTGCCTGAAATAGTTTATTGACATTAAAGTACCGCGCATTCAATAAGTCAATTCCGTATTAAACGAGGTATCTGGTAACGGCGATTCTGGGCACAGCCCACTCTGCAAGAGCTAGATAGGAAAAACAAATAATGCAAAGTGCAAAAGTGAAGAGAGGAGAGATTGGTTGCCGCGTTCACGGGAAGAAGGTGCACATCGAACGTTGAACAAAAAAGGAATGTATTTTTCTTTCTCTGCGTTCGATGTTGAATGTTCGATGGTTCCCATTTTTCTTCCAACTTCCAACCTCTAACTTCCAACTTTGAACAAAGAGAAACTGGAGGAAAGGGCAGGGTTCGTTATAATGACAAAATCGAAGTGCTTTGAGGTTTTTTCGTTATACTGATTTCTTTAATAAGCGTTGACGTTGAAAGGAAAATGATGGATTCTGTAAAAACATTGGCTGCGAATACCTGTCAGATGCTGATCGTGGATTTTCAGGAAAAATTTACACCGGTGATTCCGAATATCGACGGGCTGTTGAATCGTACCGCTTTTGCCGTTCAGGTGGCGAAGATGCTCCAGATTCCCATTACCCTCAGCGAACAGAATCCCGCCGGGCTGGGCAAAACCGTCGAATCGATCCGTTCGCTCGTGCCGGAAAGTGCGGCGATTTCCAAAATGACGTTCAGCTGCTGGCAGAGCGATGAAATCCGAACGGCCCTGATCGCGCAGGACCGCCCGACGGTTATTCTCGCCGGTATCGAAACGCCGATCTGTATCTTGCAGACCGGACTCGATCTCCTGAACGCGGGGTACAAGGTTTATCTGTTGACAGACGCCGTCGGCGCTCGAAAGGAACTCGATCATCGTTTGGCACTGGATCGGCTTGCCCGGGCGGGCGCGGTGATCGGCACAACCGAGATGGCTGCCTATGAACTCGTCGGCAGGGCCGATACGCCGATTTTCAAATCGCTCCTGAAATTGATGAAAGAAACTCCGGCGCGATAAGGGGTATTTGCGCATCCGGCTTATCGTTTTTAAAAAATCAAACCGCCGTTGTTCATCCTTGCAGGATGCACAGGGCAGAGGGTTCTGTAATTCGCAGCGCCAGGCTTTCGGAAATCGCAAACTCCAGGTTCCTGGTGTCCGGGCCGATGAAACTTGTAAGGATATCCTGGCCCAGTGCAATCGAGGCGAACTGTTTGCCCGATGCGATCAAAACGCCGCCTGTTTTAATCGCCGAGACTTTTACAATGCCGTCCGTCACCAGTGTCTGAAGGTGCTGGAGTTCCGTCATCGATGTATTGGTGTAGACCCGAAAGAGCAGATTATACAAAGGGCTTGCCAGTCCCAGCGTATAAGGCCCGTGAAAACCGGCGTCGTCCAGCAGCGTTACCGCCTGAATCATATCTTCCGCCGCCTTGCCCGGAGAATCCCAGCCCTTGAGTTTGAGGGTCTGTGTTCCCGGTGTATTGATCAATCCGCTAACGCCAAGCTCCTTGTTGCCGTTGAAAATCAGATCGTCTTCCTTGCCCGCCAGTGTAATCGCCGCCCGCGCGATCGGTCCGTGGTCCACAGGCTCGGAGGTCTGTTCGAAGGTGGCGATATCGCTTATCGCCAGCGAAAAGGTGGTTACCAGTTCCGTTACGGGCGTCCCGCTCGAACTTCGCAAACTTACCCCGCCGTTTTTTTCAGCAGGCCGGACCTCGCGCATCGGGCCGTGCAGTGTTTTAAACCCCGCGCCATAAGGTCCTTCTATGGGCAATAACCGTCGAGCCGCCAATTGACTCTTTGCCGCCCCGACAACAATATCATCGATCATCTCCCACACGCTTTGGCTAAAGGGCGCATCGTCACGACTCAAATAATATTCGCTCATGACTTTTTGTCTCCTCCCAGTTTGATATTTTTTGACATCCTCTCCGGAATGAACATCAACGGCGTTACATTTTGAGATTGCCCACCGTTTTGACGTCGGCGGACGAGTCCGATTCCACAGGCCCGCCGGATTCCGCCATCTCGTCAACCTCGTCGGCGCCTTTTTTCATCAGCGCATCTTCATCGGACAATAGTAAACTCAAGAGTCGTTGAAATTCTCCCGCGTGAACGCGCTCTTCGTCGGCTACGTCCTGCATCACCTTTTTCACCAGCGCATTATCCGTTGCATCCGCGATGGCTTCATACAGATGCGTCGCCTCCAGCTCCGCCGCCAGAGATTGACGCACCGCGCGCGTCAATTCCCGAAAGGTCATCTTTCGTTCCGGTATCACACCGCGAAATGGATCGATGAATTCAACCATGAATCGCTCCTTTCCATCAATAGAGATTATTTAAGGTTCGACGCTGATCGCATCGGTCGGACAATTATCCGCAGCTTCACGGACGCATTCTTCTGATTCAGGCGGGACGACGTCAACCTTCACCTTCGCCAGGTTATCGCTTCCCCATTCATAAATGTCGGGACAGGTTTGAATGCACAAGCCGCAACTGATGCATGCTTCCGGGTCTATGATCGTTTTCATGGTTTTCCCCCATAAAAAAACTTTCGATAACATAACTCAGGTCAGTCTTTTTTTCTGTCGTTATTTTATTCTATTGTAATGATGAAACTCGCCGACGGCAACCCCATTTTTATTTCAGGAGTCAACGAAAACCGGACCTCGTTATTTGCCTTCTCCGCGAGCTTTCTCACGATATTTCTGCAACAGCACCGGAATATGATCAGGCCGAACCTTGCCGTGCACTTCGTCGTCGATCATCACCACCGGCGCAAGCCCGCACGTTCCCAGGCATCGGCTCGCCTGCAACGTAAAGATTCCATCTTTCGTCGTTTCGCCCACATCGACACCAAGCTCTTCCTTGACCCTCTCCAAAACCCCCTGCGCTCCTTTCACATAACACGCCGTCCCCAGACAGACGCTGATCATGAACTGTCCGCGAGGCTTGAGCCGGAAAAAATGATAAAACGTCGCCACTCCCGAAACCTTCGCCGCCGGCACCTGTAAGAGTTGCGCCACCGCGTCCATCTGCTCTGCGCCGAGATAACCGAAATGGTTCTGAACCTTGTGCAAAATCGAAATCAGATAGCTCTCCGAATGTTCGTCCCCGCGGCATTGGGCGATATACTCCACAATCGCCTCCGGCAAGGCGGCTTTGCTTCTCGTTTCAATCAACTTCCAATTATCCGTACTCATCTTATTTTATCCCTCGCGGTAATCTTGCCTGATAACTCGTGTGCAATAATTCATGGGCCTTCGAACTGCCCGGCGTGCCCATGAATTCTTCGTACAATTTCAAAATCGCCGGATTCTCATGCGATTTTCGCAATTTCTTCTCGCTGTCGATCGCATAAAGCGCCTTGGCTCGCAGCTCGAGCAGTTTCGGGTCCAGCACCTTCATATTCACGGGTGGATAAGGCTGGCCTCCGCCTCCGATACATCCGCCCGGACACGCCATCAACTCGATGATATGATATTGTTTTTCGTCTCGTTTGACTTTTTCCAGAATCGTCTTGGCGTTTACCAGTCCATTCGCCACCGCTACATTCAAAACCTGATCGCCGATGCGAACTTCCGCCTCGCGAAGTCCTCGTACCATCCTCACCTCCGTAAAGTCGAGCTTTTCCGTCGGTTTGCCGGTAAGGGTTTCCGACGCCGTTCGCAACGTCGCCTCCATCACGCCGCCCGTGGTCCCGAAAATGTCGCCCGCTCCCGTGGAGATCCCCAGCGGGGCGTCAAATTCGCCGTCGGGCAACTGCTGAAAATCGATTCCGTAACATTTGATCATCCAGATCAGTTCCCGCGTCGTCAGCACCGCGTCGGTATAGGGAATCCCTTCCGCCAGATAATGCTCAGGCCGACGGGCTTCAAATTTCTTCGCCACGCACGGCATGACCGCAACCACAAAGATATTCTTCGGATCAAGATTCATCTTTCGGGCGTAATACGTCTTGAGCAACACCGAAACCATCATCATCGGCGACCGGCACGTCGAAGCGTGAGGAATCAGCTCCGGATAAAATTTCTCCATGAAACTGATCCACCCCGGCGAGCACGAAGTGAACATCGGCAGCAATCCACCTTGTGTAAAACGATGGATAAATTCATTCGCCTCTTCCACAATCGTCAAATCCGCGCCGAAATCCGTATCGAATACGCCGTCAAATCCCAGCAGCCGAAGCGCCGTCACCATTTTCCCCGTCGCGGGCGTTCCCGGCGGCATCCCAAACCCTTCGCCGATGGCTGCCCGAATCGACGGCGCCGTTTGAACCACTACATGCAAATCGGGATTGTTCAAGGCGTTCCAGACTTCATCCGTGCCGCTCTTTTCCAGAAACGCCGCCGTCGGGCACACATTAATACACTGCCCGCACTGAATGCACACCGAGTCGTCCATGTTCGCGAAATGAGCCGGGGTGACCACGGTGGTAAATCCACGTCCCTGACGCCCAAGGTTCGTCACGCCCTGCACTTCCTCGCATACTCTCACGCATCGACCGCACAGCACGCACTTTTCCGAATTCCGCACCACCGATCGGCTCGAATCTTCGATCGCAAATCGTTTGCGCTCACCGCGGAAGAGGCGTTCCCTGACCCCCAGCGAATAGCACAGATTCTGCAACTCGCATCGCCCGTCGCGTTCGCACGTCTGGCAGTCCATCGGATGATTTTCTATCAGCAGTTCGACAATATCGCGCCGCGCCTGGCGAATCTCCGGACTGTTGGTCTGAACGATCATCCCTTCCCACACCTGCACCGAGCATGCCGTCATGTAATAACCCATGTCCTTGACGTCCACGATGCACACCCGACACGAACCCGCCAGACTCAAATCCGGATGATAGCACAGCTGTGGAATATGAATTCCCAGCGTCTGCGCAGCTTCCATAATCGTCGTCCCTTCAGGCACGGTCACCTGTTTATCGTCGATGGTCAACATAATCATCTTTTCCATGATCTTATCGCTTCCTCTTGTAAGGTGGCTTTGTGAATCACCATTTTCTTTTTTGCAGGATGGACCTTGCCCACCCTCTTCTATTCCCACAGCCCGCAGCCCGCAGCCTGTAGCCTATTTCTTCTTCACCGCGTCAAACCGGCAAACACTGTAACATCGTCCGCACCGAATACATCGGGTCTGATCGATCACATGCGTCTTCCTGGGCTGCCCCGAAATACATTGTACCGGACACGCCTTCGCACACGCCGTACACCCCACACACTTGTCCGCGTCGATCTCGTAATGAATCAGATTGACACATTTTTTCGCGGGACATCGCTTGTCGACGATATGCGCAATATATTCATCGCGGAAGTGATTGAGCGTACTGAGCACCGGATTCGGACAGCTTCGACCCAATCCGCACAGCGACGCCTTTTTGATCAACTTCGCCAATCGTTCCAGGCGGTCGATATCCTCCATCGTCCCCTCGCCGCGTGTGATGCGTTCCAGAATCTCCAGCATGCGCTTGGTTCCTTCACGGCACGGCGTACACTTGCCGCACGATTCATCCTGGCTGAACGTCATATAAAATTTGACGACGTCCACCATGCAATCGTCTTCGTCCACCACGATCATCCCGCCCGAACCCATAATCGACCCCGCCTGCGTGAGCGTGTCGAAGTCCACCGGAATATCGATCATGGACGCCGGAATGAGTCCGCCCGCCGGTCCGCCCGTCTGCACCGCCTTGAGCTTCTTGCCGTCGGGAACCCCGCCTCCAATATCAAAAATGATTTCTCTCAGCGTCGTGCCCATCGGCACTTCCACCAGACCCGTGTGACGAACCTTGCCTGCCAGCGCGAAGACTTTTGTTCCGCCGCTCTTTTCCGTTCCGATTCGGCTGAACCATCCGGCCCCGTAATTGATAATCGCCGGGACATTGGCAAACGTTTCCACATTATTGATAATCGTCGGCTTGCCCCAGAGTCCGCTTTGGGCCGGGAAGGGCGGTCGAATCCTGGGCTCGCCCCGGGCACCTTCGATCGAATGGATCAGCGCCGTCTCCTCGCCGCAGACAAACGCCCCGGCCCCCAGACGAATTTCAATATCGAACGAAAAATCGGACCCAAGAATATTGGCTCCAAGTAGTCCCTCGTTTCGGGCTTGTTCGATAGCCTGTTCGAGTCGTTTAATCGCCAGTGGATATTCCGCCCGGATATAAATAAATCCGCGACGGGCACCGATGGCAAAACCGCCCACCGCCATACCCTCGAGCACCGAAAAAGGATCGCTCTCCAAAACACTTCGGTCCATAAACGCTCCGGGGTCGCCCTCGTCCGCGTTGCAAATCAGATATCGCGTCGTTTCCGTCTGCTTCGCCGCAGCCGACCATTTCAATCCCGTCGGATATCCGCCTCCGCCTCGGCCCCGCAGCTTCGAATCGCTGATCTCCTGAATCACCCACTGCGGATCGTTCCCGTCCAGCACCGTTGCCAATGCTTCGAACCCTTTGTATTGCAGATATTCATCCAGACTCTCCGGGTCGATAATCCCATTGTTGCGAAGGGCGATTCGGCTCTGGCGGTTGAAAAACGCTACGTCGCCATACAGATCGAAAAACTGTTTGCTCATCGTGCTTTTCGCCACCCGTAGCCGTTCGACGATCTTTCCGTTCTGAATGTGCTCGCGGGCAATTTCGTTCAGGTCCTCCTTCGAATCATATCGATAAATCACCCGATCCGGATTGATCATAACAAAGGCGTGCCGTTGTTCGTCTGTCCGTTGCGAGCAAAGCCCGAAACAACTTGCCGATAAAATTCGGGCCTGATGACCGTTGATCCCAAGTTCGAGAAGTTTGTCTTTGAAATAATCGATATATCCGTGTCCCATAAATGCCTTACATCGCGGACCCTGGCAAAATAAGACGTCATATCGCGGAATCGAATCCCCTTCAAAATCCAGCATCTGTTCGTAAACGGGCTGACCGTTCATAACGTGCGACGTGAAGATCTTGTGGACCACCTCCCGATTCACAAGCTCGTATTTGACGGGAATTTTTCCCGGCATGATGACTCCCACGATCGGCTCGCAACTGCATCGTCCCGTACACGCGGTCTTGCGCAACACGATATCCGTTCGCCCCGATGCCGCGATGTGTTTTCGGAATTCGTCCCACACCTCGATCGCCCCGGCTGCGTTTTCACACGTCGCCGAACCCACCTGGATAAGAATTTTGGATGAATCATCCCGCCGTCGGAGACGTTCTTCCGCCTTCGCCAGCACCCGTTGGTAGTTTTCTAATACATTCGTTGTCATAGCTGCTTCATCGTTCCCCATGATTATTTATAGTATAGATTGTATATAGAGCAAATTGATGCAGGTTGGGTGTAAGTTTCAGTCCGTCTTTCCCACCTTTCCGGATATTACACAAATCGACTCCTTTATGCTATTCAAAAATATGTTTTATAGAAGTATTTTCTCCATAAAACAAAAAACGTTCCGGCCGTAATACGCAGATGATGTCATCCATTTTTGAATTCCTCAGGGGTGAAACTCCGGCGACAGGACATCAAAACATCAAATGCGTGAAAATTTTCAGCAACGGAACATAAAGGCCCGCAGGCACATATAAGAGTAAAAAAAATTTGCAAATTTGTTTGTAGTTAAAGGTGGAATTTAAAAAGATTGATGTTATAATGTATTGTTGGTTGGAAGCCGAAGAGGCTTAAAGATGTGTCAGGTCCGTACCGCTCATGTCATACGTTCTCTTTTGTTTTCCCGACCATAGGCCAAAAAGTGTGGCCTCTTTCGTTAGACCTGGAAAGTAAAAAAGGGGTCCGAGAAACGCCTGACAGGAGATTGTCATGGGTAAAAAATTGTATGTCGGAAACATGAGCTACAGTGTTGATAGCTCGGCTTTGGAACAGATGTTCCAAGCTTATGGTACTGTTGAAAGTGCACAGGTCATTACTGATCGTGCTACCGGGCGCAGTAAAGGCTTTGGGTTCGTCGAAATGAGCAGCGATGAAGAAGCACAAGCTGCTATCGACGCCCTCAACGGTAAAGAGAGCGATGGTCGTGCTCTGACCGTTAATGAAGCCAAACCACGCGAAGATCGTCCGCGAAGTTTCGGTGGTGGAAGATCCTCCGGTGGCCGTGGCGGTTTGAACCGTCGGTAACCCTTTGGGATAACATTCAATGCAAGAGACCGTATCTTTTCAGGATGCGGTCTCTTTTTTTTAACCCGGTTTCAAACCTCTTTAAAAGGTGCGTTTTTTAAGGAAATATGTACACTTTTGAGTTATGAAATCTGCTTCAAATTTCTGTCAAAGGATTGGTTATGGTTGAACTCCTGGCCCCGGTTCGGGATCAAGTGTCTCTGACAGCGGCGATCGATGCCGGTGCCGATAGTGTCTATTTCGGACTCGGCACCTTGAATATGCGCGCCGGTTCCAAAGGAATTGCCCCCGATCAATTACCGCAAATTGTTGATCAAACCCATCGGCGGGGGGTAAAAGTCTATATTACCCTCAACACCCTTGTCTATGACAACGAAATGGATCTGGTCGAATCGTTGCTCGAGCGCATCGCCCGCGCAAAAGTTGATGCCGTCATCTGCTGGGACCCCGCGGTGATCGAGTTGTGTCGCCAATTTGACATGACAATTCATGTTTCCACCCAAGCCAACATCTCCAATCTCCGCGCCGTTCAATTTTACGAAAAACTCGGCGCTCGCTGCGTCGTTCTTGCCCGAGAGTTGACGCTGGAGCAAATTGAAGCGATTAAAAGTCAAACCACACTTAAGATTGAGGCATTTGTTCACGGTGCCATGTGCGTGAGTATCTCAGGCCGATGTTATCTTTCGCAATTTCTCTCCTGCAAGTCGGCCAATCGAGGTGAATGTCTTCAACCCTGTCGGCGCCGCTATCGCCTCATCGATCTGGAGACCGCCGATGAACTGGAACTTGGTTCAAATTACGTACTGAGTCCCAAAGACCTCTGCACGCTGCCCATTCTTGATAAACTGATGAACGCCGGGATCGACATTTTCAAAATCGAGGGCCGAAGCCGTCCCCCGGAATACATCAAAACCGTTATAACGGCTTATCGAAGGGCAATTGATGCTGTTAATGAAAATAAATTTTCACAGACTATGGTTGAAGAATTAATGGCAGAGGTTTCCAAAGTCTATAATCGGGGGTTCTCAAATGGTTTTTACCTTGGACGCCCCGGCCCCCAGGATTGGGCCGACCGCAGTGATAATCACGCCGTCCAGACCAAAAGCTATGTCGGCAAAGTTCTTAATTATTACTCGAAGTCAAAAATTGCTTATATTAAGGTGTGCAATCCGCTGGCTGTCGGCGATACGGTTCAGGCCCATGGCCCTACGACGGGCGTTGTTGAATTTAGTATTACACAATTGAAAACAGATGCGGGTGAATTTATTAGTAAAATTGATAGAGGTGAGGTTACGTTTCCGGTTTCCGGCGATGCTCGTCTGCGTGCAAACGATCAAATATATAAAATCACTTCTGTTTAATAGATAGAAACGCATCTTTCCTGTCTTTCGCAGATTTCCTATGTTATACTTAGCTTGAATGTTTTGTTATTGGAGACAGGTTATGTTTTCGGATATATTTCAATTTTTTGTACTGGTTACATTGTTTATGATCACGCTGGTCTTTTTATCGAATATTATCTTCGGGTAATAATTTTTGAATTGTATTGATTCCTGGTGTTAAGTTCGGATATCGATGTTTTTGTTTAGTCGGCCATACCAACCGCGATTTTTTTACCTTTCTTTTGATTACAAGTCACTTCCTTTTTTTTCCGATGAGTGGGAGATGAATGTCGTCTTATGACTGACGGCCAATATGCGGATGGCAAGATTTTTCGTATATCAATCAAGAGGATAGACCATGCAAAAAGTGAAGATGACGGTTTTGGGGCTGTGTGTTCTGGGGTTGATCGGCTTTTCTTCCGAGGCTTTTGCTGGCGGCGGAGCCCCCTTGGTAACGACTTCGGCGGTTTCGAATATCCAGGCCCTTACGGCGACAGGTAACGGCAATATCACCGATCTGGACGGCGAAAATGTGACGGCGTACGGCGTGTGCTGGAACACGACCGGCTCGCCGACGATTTCCGACAGCAAGACGAATGAAGGAGCCGCCTCGGCCACCGGTCCATTCACAACGGAGATGTCGGGATTGAGTGCGAATACAACCTATTACGTGCGAGCCTATGCGACAAATACTTCCGGGACGGGGTATGGTGACGAAGTGTCGTTCACTACCTTAGCTCTTCTTCCAACGGTCACAACCACCTCGGCAGTGCTCAACGGTTCGACCGAATTTGATGCCGGCGGCACTGTCGCCAGCGAAGGAATGAGTGTTGTCACGGCTCGCGGTGTGTGCTGGAATACCACCGGTTCGCCGACGATCAACGACAGTAAGACAACCGACGGTACCGGTACGGGCGCATTTACCAGCAGCGTCACCGGCCTGACGAAAGGGGTGACCTATTATTATCGGGCTTATGCAAC
>JAAZAW010000323.1 GCA_012514125.1 Phycisphaerae bacterium
CCGCCTTTCCGGCCTTCTGGATCTTGGTCTCGGGTTTGTCGGGTTTGTTGGAATTGCCGTTGCTGGGTTTAATGGAGGCCTCCTGGGTCGATTTCGATTTTGCCTGCATCGGTCCCGTCAGATAAAGGGCCTTGATCTGGTCATTCAAAAAGAAGATGCGAACGCCCTTATCCTGCCGCCCGTAATATCCCAGCCCGCTCTGGCCATTGATGTCCTTATACAAAACACCATCGGCAAATTGATTGGCCTGTCCCTGGACGATCTTTTTGGGTTTTCCAAGGATCGCAACAGCCTCCTCCAATTCCATCCCCACGCGAAGCCCGCTCGGATGCACAAAGGGTCCGGGCTCTTCAAATCGAAGTTCATTGACATACCCCCCGGCAATAAAAGCCTGAAAGCCGCCGGGATAATTCATCACATAATGCGAGGGCAGTTTATTTTTGTCGAGTTCATTTTGCCCCCAGAGATAAGCCCCGGGTTCACCGAAGACCCCAATAACATCTTTCTTGCTTGCCCGTCCAATATCAATTCTGCCCACTTTTTCCAGAATATCATGGGATTCTTCTGAAAGTTGGTTCTGTTCCGCAGAAGAGTCTTCCGGGGCTTTCACCACCGGCTGGCTCGTTATTTTTTGTGTCGTCGGTGTTTTCCCCTGTTCAATCATTTTATATTGAATTCTTACATAAGTTGGTGCTGTTTTGTTTTGCACTTCAAGAATCTGCAAAATCCCAATTCCGCCTTCACGAGTCTTAAAGAGATATGTCACCGGCAGAGTTTCCTTTCCCATGAAAAAAACAGGAAATCCGGATGTTGCCGACTTGATGGATTCAATGTCATCAAAGCCTTCCTTCCAGTCTCGGTCGGATAGGGGAAATACGGCGATATCATATCCAATCAACCCCCGAACGGTCTTGTCCGTATTGGCGGCAGCATCGATCCCACGTTCCGCCAGCCACCGTTTGACTTTTTCAATATCTTCCCCAAGATTGGTCGGCATGACCGACACCTTTCCCGTCTCAAAATCAATCATCGACTCCTTGCCATACTGCGGTCCGAAAAGTGTTCGGTTGATAACAGAGTTATCGGCAGATTCAGGTTGAATTTCGCCCACCATCCCCGCCTTAAGCGATTCAATAATTCGTGTGCATTCTTCCTGTGAGAAATTGCCTGTAATAATCCCACGTCGGCTTATCGACGAGTGAATCGTCGGAGCAGAAACAACTTTTTCATCGATCAGAATTGCCAGTGGCTTACCTATATTCGTTTTGGTGATTTCCCCAAAAAGTTTAGCTCCTGTATCATCAAATTCAAACGAGATCGCCGGATTATCTTTTGCATCTTTCGTCTCTGACACGCTCCTGAGTCCCCAAGTTTCCGGCAACATCGTTTTTTCCGGCTGATTCGACAGCAGCATATACCTTTTCCCTTGATATTCCTTCACAATTCGGCCGTAATCTTCTATCGATGTTTCATACCACTGATACACATCCTTACGCTCCCGCCCAACCATCGGCCCTTCCGCCGCAAGTTGTTTTATATATTTTTCCTTTTCCGAATCGTCCAATTCTGCTGCAATCCGAAATGACAAGATGCTTTTCTTCGGCGTAGGGTGGGCCCTGCCCACCATCTTCTTTGACGCATCACTATTGACAATTTCTACTTCCGTCTTGAACCCCGGCTCAAGCGAAACATTCTTAAACTCCACCCATTCATAAGGCCGAGTTTGAAATTGAAATTCTTTAATCTGATCTAGTTTTAAGTTACCAAATCTGGCCTTTGTCAAACGCAGAGGTTGTTCCAAATTCCTACTCATCGGACTCGGCTGATGAATCTTATCTTCTTTATCAATAGCAATAATTCTGTTCGCATAATTCAGGGCATTGTCTTTCGCTTCGATTCTAATTTCATTTTCAACCTGATAAGCCTCCATCAATGTGATTTCAGCTACTTTGTCTTCCAAGCGTACAATATCCGTTCGACGGACTTTACCGTTACTAGCAACGCAGGGCTTCCATTCCCCCGCAGCCAATCCAAAAGAAATCTTCACTTTCGTTACATCACTTGCAACAACCGCTTTACTACCGTAAAATCCTTGAGCAAGAGAACCCTCTTTAAAACAATAACTCGATGAGGAATGGGTAGATAAGCTCGGTGAAATCTTCCATTTGCTATTTAGACTGCGATCAGAAAGATTAGCAAGCTCAATAACAAATATATATTCTTTTCGCTTTTCAACTGCTTGAATTTCACTTCCGTCGTCTTTCCAATCACATGGTGAAATATTCATTTCTGAACCATCCGCCCGCCACCATTGTTTTCCTTTCGATGGATGATACGCCACACCTGCAAGTTCGGCTGTCACGCCATTTGAAAACGTGGCTTTAAATGTTTTGCCATTTTCACTTTTATCCGTCAATGGTTTTTCATCGGTAGCCGTAGGCGTGGCTGTACCCATCATCTTTATTTCTTCGCTATTCTCAATCCACTCTTTCGTTTTAAGGCAAGAACGAATATTATTCTCATTTTCTTGAGAA